>JAGBSQ010000170.1 GCA_017631775.1 Clostridia bacterium
GCAAGGGGAGCAATATAGCCGCCTTTTGTGAGGGCGGGCAAGAACATCATGACTGACGCGCGCATACCCGTGCCGAGATTACCGGGGCTGTGTGTCAAATATCCAAGATTGTCATTGTAAACAAAATCAAAGTCTTCGTCAAGCCGCTTTTCAATCTCCGCGACGTTTTTGTAGGCCTCCTCAAGCGCAAGTCCTGAAAGAATGGATTGGATGCGCAAATGATCGTCCTCGCAGATCATCACGGCAATACCGACGCTCTCCTGCAAAAGGAGGGTGTGCGGTGTTTCCATTGTTGCAAATTCAGGACTTACGTAGTGTCTTTCTACGTATGAGGTTGCCATAATAGGCGAAATATCCGAAAAATTGATACGCCGAAAGCCTGCATTTTCCAGAGGAGGCGATACCTTTTCAATGATCTCATTCGCACCGGTCGTATCCAGGCGAGAGGGGAATGGATATCCCTTAATGTTACGTGCCAAACGCACGCGTGAACTGATGACGGTATCTGCAAGAGGTCCTGTTGTATTGTACCAAGCCATTATCTTTCACTCTCCTTTGCTTTGTTTTCTTCAAGCTGTTTGATCTCATCGCGCAGAGAAGCGGCAGTTTCAAAATCTTCCTTACTAATCGCTTCTTGCATTTGTCGCTTTAGTATTTTGAGTTTTTCTGCCTTTGCACGTCTTGCACGGTGACGTGCAGGAACAGAACCGATATGTGCGGTCGTGCCATGGGCGGTATGGAGGGTGGGAGCCAATTCTTCTGCAAAAACGCGGTAGCAGCTGGGGCATCCTACGCGACCGCTTGCACGAATTGTGGCAAATGTTGAGGCGCAATCGGGGCACTTTTTGCTTCCGAGAACGGGTTGAGCCACCATTCCAAAAAAACCGCTAAAAAGATTGTCGCGCAGATCGCAAAAGGGATCAGCAAAGCTACCAAGCATCGAGGTGATATCCCCAATATCTCCTTTTTCGTGGAGTTTTGCGGCACATTCTCCGCAAAGCGAGTAGGATCGCACCTTTCCGTTTAGATTTTCATTGTAAAAGACGGGAGCCGTCCTTTTTTTGCATTTTTCGCAAAGCAATACTATCATTCCTTTCTTTTCGGACAAGCCATAGGTGTCCTTTTTGTATTATTATAGAACTTTTATTGCGCAGAATTTGTCAAATTATAAGAGGTACGCAAAATTATTTTTCAAGCGGTAAAAACTTGACATTTCCTTTTTTTCGTGGTATACTATACTGTAATGCTGTAAAAATTCGCCCTTGTGGGCAGAAAGGAGACACAAATGGTAAACAGAGATAAGAAAAGCGGTTTGTATCCTCACCTTGAGTGTATTAACAATCCAACCGATCTCAAAAATATGTCCGGTGAAGAACTGCCTTTGCTGGCAAACGAAATTCGTTCTTTCTTGATTGATCGTGTCACAGAGAACGGTGGACACCTTGCATCCAATCTCGGTGCGGTCGAGTTGACACTTGCCATTCATCGTGTCTTTTCTTCGCCCAAGGACCATATTATATTTGACGTTGGTCACCAAAGCTATACGCACAAGCTCGTTACGGGCAGACGTGAAGAATTTGCATCTCTCCGTCGCGGCGGTGGCATCAGCGGCTTCCCGAAACGTGACGAGAGCGAACACGATGCTTTTGGAACAGGTCACAGTTCAACGTCTCTTTCTGCCGCTCTCGGCTTTGCAGAGGCTGACAAACTGAGCGGTTCGGAGGCTTTTACTGTTTGCGTTTTTGGCGACGGTGCCTTTACGGGTGGAATGATCCACGAAGCGCTCAACAACTGTCGCAAGGATTTGCGCCTGGTTATTATTTTAAACGAAAACGATCTCTCCGTTTCACAAAACGTTGAGAGCTTGATTGGTTCTTTTGATAATATTGCATATTACGGCCCCATCGACGGCAATAACGTGCATGCCGTAGAAGCTCTTCTTGCAAGTGTTAAGGTGAGCCAAAAGACCTGCCTTGTTCATATCAAAACACAAAAGGGTAAGGGATATGCAATTGCCGAGGAGCAGCCCGACCGTTACCATTGCTTAACACCGCAGGGAATGCCTCACCGTGAAGGTCATAGCTTTTCCGAAGAGATGGGCGCGCATCTTACCGAGCTTGCACAAAACGATGCAAAAATTTGCGCAATTACTGCCGCAATGACCTCGGGTACGGGTTTGACCGCCTTCCAAAAGGCGCACCCCGAACGCTTTTTTGACGTTGGCATTGCCGAGCCGCATGCCGTTACCTTTGCCGCAGGACTTGCCGCAAACGGTTACCGTCCCGTTGTTGCCATTTATTCGAGCTTTTTGCAACGCGCCTATGACAATATCATTCACGATGTTGCTCTGCAAAATTTGCCCGTCGTGTTTGCAATCGACCGCGCAGGTCTTAATTCGGCGGACGGTCCTACACACCACGGCATTTTTGACGTTGCATTCCTCTCGCAGATCCCCAATCTCAGCATTTATACTCCCATCACATACGAGGCACTGCATTCTGTTATGAATGAGGCTCTGAATTTGAATGCACCGGCCGCTATCCGTTATCCCAACGGATATGAGGATAGCGCTGTCACAACCGCATTCTATTCGCAAAACACCACCGCTTTGGGTCGCGTGCGCGCAGATTATTCTTTGGAAGAGAAAGCGGAGCTCGATGCCGTTATCATCACACATGGCCGCATCACATCGGAAGCCTTGAAGGCTAAGGAAGCACTTGGCAAGCAGGGAAAGAGAGTGGGTATCATTCTTTTGGAGCAGCTCAAGCCTTACGGTAAGATTGCCGCTGATGTTGCAATGCTTTTGCCCGAACACGCTTGCCGCGTTCTTTTCCTTGAGGAAGAGATCAAGGCCGGCGGCATGGGTATGAACCTCTCAACAGCACTTGCGGCACACGGTGTCATGCAAAACAAAAACGTCATTTTCAAAGCGCTTGACAACGATTTTGCCATTCAAACAACCGACGAGCCGATTTGGAAGAGCATGGGTCTTGACTGTGATGCCATTGTGCATGATATTTTGCTTTGACAGTATCAAATAGATGAAATATTCACAAAAAAATCAGAAATTCATAATTGACAATCTTGTGATTATGTGATATAATTTATGTAGAAAATAAATTGTAAAAAACAGGAGGAAAATTATGAAACTGCATTTTTTGGATGAATATATTCCCGGCACAAAGCTGAAAAAAGCCGAAATGGAAAATCTCACAGGCCTTGCATTTCTCAAAAAGGTTTTCTTTGTTAGCGAAGGCGTAATGCTGACACAAATTCGTGATATTTCCGGTATCGACAGCTCCACGTTGCAAAACTGGACTAAGCGCGGTTGGGTAGCCAACGCAAAACTCAAAAAGTATAATATGGATCAAGTAGCGCATATTCTCATCATCAATATGTTGCGTTCTTGTATGCAACTTGAGCACATCGCTTTCCTGGTCCAATACATCAACGGCGACGTTGCCGATACAAGCGACGATATTATTACAGATTCTTTGCTGTACGATTACATCTGCCGCGTTCTCGAGCACATCATCAGCACAGGCGATTGCTCGCTTGAAGAGATTGCAGATTACGTAGCAAAGATTACCGTAGACTACGTTGAACCCGTAGATGGAGCACGCGAACGCCTGAACCGCGCACTCGAGATCATTGTGGTTACTTATTATTCCACACTTCTCAAGCGCCGTGCAACACAACTGCTCGAAAACCTCGGTGCATAATAAAAAAAGACCTTCTCGTATGAGAAGGTCTTTTTTATTCAATTACAAACATTTTAATTGCTTTTACTGCAACACCGTCTCGGAACTCACCAACCTCGCCAAGCGCATAAAAGTTTCCGTCTGCGTCACAAAGCGTGACACGCGTGCCAAGAGGGAAGTCGAGTCCCAATTTTTTGAGGTAGATCTCGCAACCGCTGCGCGAGAGCTTTTCAAAAAAGGCAGAAAGCCGAACTTTTGGCAAATCATCAAACAAACGCTCGGTGGGAATGAGCAGATCAACTCTTTCTTCGGGGGAGAGAACTTCGATCTCTTCGGTGGTGTGCGCCATCGAAAGATCAAATCCGCAGGCCTCACCGCGTTCAAGAGCCGCCATTGCGCCACCGCAACCGAGAGCCGCGCCTATATCTGCACAAAGTGTGCGAATGTAGGTGCCGCCCGAACAATGCACGTCAAGAATGTACTCGTTTGGATCATCGGTAGGCGTTGCTTCAAGGGAGAAGATCTCTATCATTCTTGCCTCGCGCTCAATGACTTCACCGCGACGGGCAATGTCAACAAGCTTTTGTCCGTTAACCTTAAGAGCGCTGTACATAGGAGGAACCTGCAAAATTTCACCGTGAAAGCGGGGGAGAATTGCTTGTACTTCTTCATTGGTGGGGGTTTTTTCTGAGGTTGTAAGAATTGCACCC
>JAGBSQ010000171.1 GCA_017631775.1 Clostridia bacterium
GAAGAGGAAGAAGAAACCGTCGAGGAAGAAACCGTCGAAGCGATTGCAGAAGTCGAAGAGGAAACTCCTACCCAAGAGCCTGAGGTTGAAGAGAGCGAAGAGATCGAAGAAGAAACCGAAGAGGTTGTAGAAGAATATTTTGAGGAGACCGTTGAGGAAGAAGCTCCCGAAGAGGTCGAAGAAGAGTACTACGAAGAAATCGTTTACGAAGAGGTTCCCGAAGAGGAAACCGAGGAAGAGTATTACGAAGAAATCGTTTACGAAGAGGTTCCCGAAGAGGAAACCGAAGAAGAGTACTACGAGGAGATCGTTTACGAAGAGGTTCCCGAAGAGGAAACCGAAGAAGAGTATTACGAAGAAATCGTTTACGAAGAGGTTCCCGAGGAGGAAGCTGAAGAAGAGTACTACGAAGAAGAATTCGAAGAAGTCTATGAGGACGAAGAATTCGAAGAGGTTTACGAAGAAGTTTACGAAGAGGTTTATGAAGAAGAGGAAGAGGTAGAGGAGGTTGAAGAGGAACCGGCTCCTGCTCCCGCGCCCCAGCCTGCAAGCGACGTTGTTCTTTTGGACGTATGCGTATTTGACGACTACTTTGATAACGGCGCTATCGTTAACCTTGAGACCCTCAAGCAAGTGGGTCTTGCTCCCGAGAGTGCTACTCGCCTCAAGGTTTATGCAACCGGCGAGCTCAAGGGTCAGTTCACCGTTGAGGCAAACCACTTTACCCTCGATGCTATCAAGGCCATTGGCGATGCCGACGGCGACTCTATTATGATTCGTTGAAAGGAGGAACAGTATCAATGAAAATGACAAAAAAATCTTTTGCACAAAGAGCGGTACTGTTGCTTGCTTTCGTTCTTATGTTCACGTGCATTGCGGCAACCGCCGTTATGGCAGGCGATCCCACCGAAACCCTGGTGTTCACCTTTGATGCCGAGGCCTGCTCGGTTGTTTTGGAATACACCGGAGCCACCGAGCCCGTAAAAATGGAGAGCGGCGTAGCCGTTGACATTCCTTACGGTGCACGCGTTACGGTTACCGTAACCCCCAAGCTTGGTTATCGTGTTGTTGATATTCAAAATGCAGATAACGGCAACTCCATCAAGCAACCCAATGCCGCTATTTACACAAAGGCAAGCTTTCTTGAGTCCTTGCGCGGCGTTGTTCTTTGCGAAACCAGCGTTTTTGACGTTGTGTTTGAAACCGGTGAGGTTCTTTACCAACCCGTCAGTGGCAACATGGCAGAATTGACCGGCTTGAAGTACTACTATCAAAAGCCCGATCAACTCACCGTCCTTCCCGAGGTAGCACGCTCCGGTTACAAGTTCGACCATTGGCAAGTTATTAAGGCTGACGGCAGCGAGCTGCAAAAGATCGCTACCAAAAACGAGGATAACAAATACTACATTCCCTCCGAGATCATCAGCGAGGAAATGGTAAACAGCGGCAAGATCTACCTGCACGCAGTATTCGTTCCCGAAACCTACGAGGTGATTCGTCACGATAAGGCGTATGACGTTACCGCAGGCACCACCATCAAGCATTTGGGCACCTACGTTGGTCAAATGGCTATGGATAAGCTTGTTTCCGCTCTGACACAAATGGGAGATGACGGTGACTCCACCGATCCCTCCAACCCCTATCTCAACTACAAGAGCTATATCGGCTACAAACTGTTCGTAAGCGGCGATTACCCGCAAAAGAACATTACCATTCCCACCGAGAGCAACAACCCCAACACCTTTGAGCGTTGGTATTTGCCCATCGTTTACGCGCTGAATTATCAACTCTCCGGCGGTAGCCTCCCCGAGGGCGCACCCACAACCTACACCTACGATGCTTACACCGCTATTCTGCAACCCACCCGCAGAGGTTATCAGTTTATGGGTTGGAGAGTGATCATAGACGACGTTTTGGTAAGTGAGACCTCCAAGGATTTCGTTCTCGGCAACGAGGGCGTTAACAATGCAAAATATGCCGCACAAAACGAAGAGATCGTTCTTGAGGCTATTTGGCAAGCCGAAACCTACAACATCACCTACAACTGGGGCGCTTCTGCCGATCTGATTGCAAACAAAAACGATTTGATTGGTAACTACGGCAGCTTCGAGTTCGATAAGGTGACCTTTATTCCCAATCCCGTTCGCGCAGGCTACACCTTTAAGGGTTGGACGCTCACCTACACCAACGGTGACGAAGCACCTGCCAATGCAGGCCTTGCAGCAGCCACCGGTGGCTACAACCTCGACGGCTCTCTCCACGCGCAGGAAATCACCCTGACCGCATCTTGGGAGGTTGAGGTCTACAACGTAACCCTTGGCGGCCAAGAAGATGCTCCCGACGGTTACACCACCGCAATTCCCGGTGTTCAATTTGATGCACCCCTTTCCATCCCCGGCGGAGTGGTCATCGTTCCCGCAAGAGAGGGTTACACCTTTGACGGTTACTGGAGCGCACCCAACGGTGGCGGCAAGCAGTATATCGACAAAAACGGTAACAGCGTTTGTGACGTTTGGGATCTCGACGGCGAAAACGGAGAGGCTACTCTCTGGGCTAAGTGGGTCATCAATCAATACACCATCACCATCAATCCCGTACAAAAGATTCCCGCAGGCAAAGAGGTTATCATCACCCTTTACGTTGGCAGCACCTCCATCGCTTATACCGGTGATGCGATCCAGCTTGATTACAAAACCGAGTTCTACGTAGTCATTACCATGCCCGTAGGCTACGAGATCGTTGAATGGAACATTGGCGACTTTACCACCAACGGCAACGTTTACACCTCCCCGATGCTCACTGTTGGGGCCCAGGATATGACCCTGAGCACCATGGCAAGACCTTCGGCTCCTGTTCTTGGCAATCACGTGTCCTCCATTCGTCCCACATCCGATACCGAAATCAAGATTCTCTTTGCAGACGCCAACGTGGCAGGTCTTTACGAGGTTGCCATCTCCCTTGACGGCAACGTAGCAAACCTTGCTGCCGATGCATGGACCTCGATCACACAAGGCCAAAACCAATTCCTGTTCAGCGGTCTGCAACCCGGTACCAACTATTACGTGTTCATCCGTCTTAAGGAGACCACCGAGACCTACAGCGGTATTGCGCTGGTTCAAAAGGTGTTGACCGAATACGACGAATACGTAGAATTTGTAGTTGGCCAACTCAACGGCATGATCACCGACAATGACGGTGCAATTGCAAACGGTGTTATTCAAGATACCATCAATCAAATTGACGAGTTGAGAAACTCCGAAACATTGCCCGATAACTTCTATCAATTGGTTCAAGAGCTGATTGCTGCAGTAGAAGCAAAATTGGTATTTGCAAGATTCCAAGATAGCAAGATCGCAGCACTTGAGGATCACCGCGACGATTGCATGATGTCCGGCTCCTTTAGTCCCGAAAACAAGACTCTCCTTAACCAGCTCTGCGCCGAGGCAGTTGCCGCTATTTCCGCAGCAACCACCGAGGAAGAGATTGAAAACATCTTTGGCACCGCAAAGGATTCTATGAAGGCGGTTCCCGTAACCTACCTTTACGATGCGAGCGGTGCAATGCAGTTGACCACCCTCTTGGGTCTTGGTCAAGAGAGCGGCATCACGCTTTCCTCTGTTGCAGATATTAAGGCTTTGCGCCGTGCTATTGCCGATGCCATTGCACAAGGCAACATTACCGCAGGTAGCTTTATTACCCTTGAGGAAGCAACCAAGCTTTTGAATGCTCTTGATACCGTAGCGGCATACAACTTTAGCTTGATCAACGTTCAAATCATTGATGGCGACGTATTTACACTTCGCCTCACCATTCCCGAAACACTCATCGGCCGCACCGGCCTGCAGGTAGCTTACTTTAACGCGGCAACCGGCATGCTCGAGCTGCTTGAAACCACCGTTGAGGGCAACGTTATCGTGTTTAAGGCAAGCCAAATCACCGATTTTGTTATTCTTGCCGATCCCACGGTCGATCTCACCGCACCTATTATTGCGCTTGGTGCAATTCTGTTGTGTCAACTCATTGCCATTGCATTTGTACTCATCAGCCGCAGCAAGGCTAAGAGCTCCGTAATGCATGCAGGCATAGCATTCCCCGTAATGCTCACCATCCACTTCTTGCCCGTGGCCAATGCCGAGCTAATTGCACTTGGCTTGTGCGCCGCAGTTGTTGTGGCACAAATCGTGCTGATGTGGCTGCTTATCTCCTCCGGCATGATCCGCGTTTTCAAAATCAAGAGAACCGCACCGCAAGAGCAACCCGTAACTGCCGTTGTTCGCGAAGAGGATCTGCAAGAAGACCCCTACACCGCGTTTGCAGAAGAAAACGGCGGGGAAGAGGTCGTTGAGGAGGCCGAGGAAGAAATCCTTGAAGAGGAAGCTCCTCAAGAAGAACTTGCAACCGAAGAAGAGGTTGTAGAAGAGGTTATTGAGGATGACGAATTTGATGCTGAACTCGCAGAGGAGCTCGCGCACGAAGGCGAAGAATTCTTTGGCGGGGAAGAAGTGATCGAGGAGATCTACGACGACGAAGAGTTCATTGAACAAGCCCCCAACCCTTACTACTCACTTGAAGAGGAGGAGAACGTATATGCGTTTGATGAAGAGAAAACCGAGCGAGTATCGGATGTGGATACGTCAAATCAGGAGACAGAAGAGACGCCGTATGATAACGACCCCTTTGACGGAGTCTTTGGAGAATCACGCGGGGAAGATAGCGCCTCCGACGATGAAGCAGGATATTCGACAGATGAATATGAGAACACAGGAGCGTACGAATACGCCGATGAAGAGAATGCCCAGACCGAGGATGTTGACAGAGAAACGCCAAGCAGTCAGGGATCGGTTGATCCGTATGCATACGTCGTAAACGACGAAACAGAGGAAGCTTTTGAGGAAGACGATCTGTATCGCTACGACGAATAATTTGCAATTTTCAAAAACAAAATTTTCCCCCAACGGTCCTCCGTTGGGGGATTTGTTTTGCCAAAAATGCTTGCCACCTTTAAAAAAACACACTTTTTGCGGCAAAACCTGCCAAGGGAGTGTTTGTTTTCCTAAATTCTATTTACAAATGATAAAATTTATGTTATACTAAAGGGGCATAATTATATGTAATCTTTTTTTGAGAGGAAACCGCTATGAAGCTCAACTACAAACGCGTGCTGTTTGTTGGAATGGCGTTCTTTTTGATTTCGGCATTCTGGCAAGCATACGATGCAATCGTTCCGCTTATTTTGACCAACCACTTTGGTTTGCCGCAAACCGTTTCCGGCACAGTAATGTCCATCGACAACGTTCTTGCTGTGTTTATGCTCCCCCTCTTTGGTGCTCTCTCCGATAGAGTAAACACTCGCTTTGGCAAGCGCACCCCCTTTATTCTCATTGGCTCTATTATTGCCATGATCTCCTTTGTTGCTCTTACCTTTATCGATAACTATCAACTCGCACAGGTAGTGGCAGCAGGCATTCCCGAATTTGCACAAACGGCCGCAACCGATGAGGAAATTCGCAAACTCACGGTTGAGCTCACCATTGCCAACCCCGCACCCTTCCTTGGCTTTATCGGCAGCCTTTTGATCGTTTTGATCGCTATGGCAACCTTCCGCTCTCCTGCAGTGGCGCTGATGCCCGACGTTACCGTAAAGCCTCTCCGTTCCAAGGCAAACGCTATTATCAACCTCACCGGCACCGCAGGCGGTATTTTCGTGCTTGTGCTCGGCATGGTATTTGCAACCTCTAAAAACCACTACATGCAATACACCGGTTACGTTGTAGCGGTTGTAGCCATTATGCTTGCAGGTCTTATCGTCTTCCTTCTCACCGTTAGAGAAAAGAAATGGGCAGAGGAAATGGAAGCCGAGTCGATCCGCCTCGGTCTTGAAGAGACCAAAGAAGAAGAGAACACCGAGCCCACCGAAAAGCGCAAGCTTTCCAAGGCAGAATTCGGCTCCTTGCTTCTCATTTTGGCATCTGTTGCACTTTGGTACGTAGGTTACAACTCCATCACCAGTAAATATTCGGTATACGCTACCAATATTCTCGGCTTTGACTTTAACTTCACCCTCATCATTGCGCAAGCGGCGGCTATCGTTTCTTACATTCCCGTAGGTATGATTGCCTCCAAGATTGGTAGAAAGAAGACCATTTTGGCAGGTATCATTCTGCTTGCATCTGCCTTCTTTATCGGCAACTTTATCACCCCCACCACTCCCGAGCTTGTTATGTACCCCGTATTCATTCTTGCAGGCATTGGTTGGGCAACGATTAACGTAAACTCCTTCCCGATGGTTGTTGAGCTTGCAAAGGGCGGCGATATTGGCAAGTACACCGGCTACTACTATACCGCATCTATGTCCGCACAAATCGTAGCGCCCATTCTCTCCGGCTTCCTCTATGACCTCATTGGTATGCGCTATGTATTCTTTGCATTTGGTACCATCTTTGTTTTGTTCTCCTTTGTAACCATGTTCTTTGTAAAGCATGGCGACTCCAAGGTGATTGAAAAGAAGGACCTGCTCGAGCAACTCGACGTTGATTGATAAAGTATGATAGCATTAGGAATTATCGTATCACTTTTGGTGATACTCACAGCAATTTATTTTTTGGTTCTTGTTCGCCCTCCCAAAAAGACCAAGCCGCACGAGTGGCTTTTGCGCGACTTTGCGCACAGAGGCCTCCACAACGGCAAGGACGCCCCCGAAAACTCGCTTGCGGCTTTTGAGGCAGCTTGCCAAAAGGGATACGGCATTGAGCTCGACGTTCAGCTCTCGCGCGATGGCAAGGTCATGGTCTTTCACGATTACACCCTCATTCGTATGACGGGCTGCGACAAAAAGCTCGCAGAGCTGGATGCCGAGGAATTGACCAAGCTCACGCTTGGAGAGAGCGACCAAACCGTTCCCACCTTTGAAGAGGTGCTTGCTTTGGTTGACGGCAGAGTTCCCCTGCTTGTTGAACTCAAGGGCGAGAATTTTGACACCTCACTTTGCAAAAAGGTTGCAGATCTGCTTCGCACCTACAAGGGCAGATATTGCTTGGAGTCCTTTAACCCTTTGCTCATCGGCAACATGAAAAAGGAATTCCCCGAGGCGTTTTGCGGTCTGCTTTACACCAACGTGTGCAGAGAAAAGAAAAAGAAATCCGCACTCAATATTGCGCTCACCGCAATGGCGCTCAACGTGGTGGCACGTCCCGACTTTATTGCTTTTAACAAAGCAGATAGAGACGCGTTTGCGGTCAAGGTTACCACAAAGCTTTATAAGGCTCCCAAATTTGTTTGGACTGTCAACAAGCAAGAAGAGCTTGACACCGCCCACCAAAACGGAGAATACCCGATATTTGAAAATATCTTTTAAAACAAAAAGAGCACGAACAAGCGTTCGTGCTCTTTTGATTTTTGCAATTGATTAAACAACACCGTAAGCGAGCATTGCGTCTGCTACGTTGAGGAAGCCTGCAATGTTTGCGCCTGCTACGAGGTTGCCTTCCATGCCGTACTTCTTTGCAGCGGCAACGGAGCTGTCGTAGATGTTCTTCATGATGTCCTTGAGCTTTGCGTCAACTTCTGCTGCAGACCAGCTGTAACGCATGGAGTTTTGGGACATTTCAAGGCCGGATACGGCAACACCGCCGGCGTTAACTGCCTTAGAGGGAGCAACAACTACGCCGTTTGCTTGCAGGTATGCAACTGCCTCGTTGGTGGTGGGCATGTTGGAAACCTCAACGTAGTACTTAAGGCCGTTTGCAACCATCTTCTTTGCGTCGTCAAGGTTAACTTCGTTTTGTGTAGCGCAAGGCATAATCACGTCAACCTTTTCGCCCCAAGGCTTTTGACCTGCGAAGAAGGGAACACCAAACTTATCTGCATAATCCTCTACGCGGTTGCGGCAGGATGCGCGCATTTCCAGCATAAAGTCAATCTTTTCTTGGGTGTTAACACCGTCTTTATCGTAAACGTAACCGTCGGGACCGGAAATGGTAACAACCTTACCGCCAAGCTCGTTTACCTTAATAACGGTACCCCAAGCAACGTTACCGAAGCCGGAGATTGCAAAGGTCTTGCCTTTGATCTCTTCGCCGTATGTCTTCAGCATTTCAGCGGTGTAATAAACTGCGCCAAAGCCGGTAGCTTCGGGGCGAATGAGAGAACCGCCATAGGAGCGACCCTTGCCGGTCAGCACGCCGGTGAACTCATCACGCAGTCTCTTGTATTGACCAAACAGGTAGCCGATCTCGCGTGCGCCTACGCCGATGTCGCCTGCGGGAACGTCGGTATCGGGGCCGATGTATTTTTGAAGCTCGGTCATAAAGCTTTGGCAAAAGCGCATAACCTCTCCGTCAGACTTGCCCTTGGGGTCAAAGTCGGAGCCGCCCTTACCACCGCCCATGGGGAGGCCGGTCAAGGAGTTCTTAAAGGTTTGCTCAAAGCCAAGGAACTTAATAATGCTCTCGTTAACAGAAGGATGGAAACGCAGACCACCCTTGTAAGGGCCGATTGCGCCGTTGAATTGAACACGGAAGCCTCGGTTGACTTGAACCTTGCCGTTATCATCTAC
>JAGBSQ010000024.1 GCA_017631775.1 Clostridia bacterium
GCTATCAGATTTAACGTTTTTGGGTTTGGAAATAGGAAGCGGAATAGCTTCCGCAATAGGGGCAGGCTCAACTTCCGGCTTGATAAGGCGGTCGCATTCATCCTGCAAACGTTTTGCAAATTTAGAAACCGACAATCCGCCATAGCCGATGGCATTATAGAAATCATCCGAAGAATTGAAACCATAATGTGCGCTGATACTGGTAATAATTTCTTCCCTTTGCGCTTCGGTAAAGTTCTTGCGGTATCTTTTCATTTCACCGTCAACAACAGACTTACCAACAACAATGTTTTCGGGTCTTTTTTCTTTCTTAAACCATGCGCGGATCTTGGAACGTGCCGCGCTGGTTTTTACAATGTTGAGCCAATCACGGCTCGGTCCTTTGGAAGCAGAAGATGTCAAAATCTCAACAATTTCACCATTCTTGAGTGTGCGGTCGATTGGAACAATCATACCATTGATTTTGCCGCCAATCATGCGCTCGCCCACTTTGGAGTGAATAGCATAGGCAAAGTCAATGACATTAGAACCACTTGGTAATGCAAAAACATCCCCCTTAGGAGTGAAAACAAAGACTTCATCGTGGAAGATATCTGTCTTGAGAGCATTCATAAACTCGTCGGGGTCTCGTTGCTCATCTTCGGTTTCAATGAGGCGTGCGATCCACTCAAGACGCTTATCAAGCTCCTCTTTAGAGGATGCGCCTGACTTATACTTCCAGTGTGCAGCTACACCGTATTCTGCGATGTGATGCATATCCCAAGTACGAATTTGCACCTCGAAAGGAATACCATCGCGACCAATAACAGTCGTGTGGAGTGAGCGGTACATATTCGGCTTAGGTGTAGAGATATAATCCTTAAAACGGCCCGGAATAGAGTTGAACATTTCGTGAATAAGACCGAGCGCCGTGTAACACTCCAATTCGGTATCTACAATAATGCGGAGCGCATAAAAATCGTAGATTTGGTCGAAGGATTTGTTTTGGTTATACATCTTATTGTAGATGGAATAAACAGATTTGATACGTCCTTCAAGTGTGAAATGGATGTCGTTATCAGACATTTTTCCGCCAACCTCAACCTTAATTCTATCCATAAAGTTTTGGTTTTCGCCATATTTATTGTTGATGTGTTCGCGTACTTCTTCGTATCCGATAGGATCCAAGAATTGCAAACTGAGGTTTTCCAGCTCCAATTTGATACGTTGCATACCGAGACGGTGAGCCAAGGGTGCGTAAACGTGCATCGTTTCAAGAGCAGTTATGCGGCGTTTGGGATCGGGCTTTGCCGCAAGCGTTCTCATGTTATGGAGTCTGTCACAAAGCTTGATGAAGATAACACGAATATCGCGCGACATAGCAAGAAGCATTTTGCGCAGTGTTTCAATATGCGCCTCTTCCTTGTCCTCTACGTGCAGAGTAACGATTTTGGTAAGACCGTCTACAAGCATGGCAACAGGGGCACCGAATTTCTTTTCGATGTCCTTAAGGCTTGTCTTGTCAGCGCAGTCTTCAACCGCGTCGTGCAGGAGTGCTGCACAAATAGAGTCGGTATCCAGTTCCAAGCCTGCTACGATCTCAGCTACGGCAATGGGGTGCGAGATGTAAGGCTCGCCACTTGCGCGGAACTGACCGTGATGAAGCTCGTTTGCGTATTCAAATGCCTGTGCAATCTTTTCGGTATCATATTTCTTTTCGGTTGCCTGCAACATATCAAGCAAGCCGGAAATATCGGTATGCACGGTATCGTTCATTTCTTCACCGCCTTTCAAATAACGGGTTTTAGTGTATCTCCTCTCCCTTGTAAAGTTGAAGCTTCAGCTTTTTGAGAACGGAGGATTTATCAATGCTGGTTTTTGTGGGGTTGTAATAAAAATCAAACACAAAGCAATCTTGCACGGGCTCGATTATTTCACAAATGTTGTGCTCTTGCATGATGCGAATGATGGTTTTGAGCTTGTAGTATCCAATTGGGGTGCCTTGCTGGCTGAGCATGGAAAGAATGCGGCGAACCGGGAAATAGGTGTGCCCTATTTGATGCTCACGGCGCAAAAGCGTATAAACACATGCCATGTCCTCGCGAGAAGGAATAACGTCTTCGTCAGCGGTAATGGGCGCACCTGCACGGATCTCCTCGTAACGTTCCCATGCATCCTTAAAGGAATTCTCATAGTTTTTGGAGAGTTGGATATCCTGCACGATCATTTGGAGCGAGGTCACGTTTTGGAATTCATTGATGTTGAGTTGGAACATAACGTCAAGCTTATCGCCGATCTCAAAAGGAACTGCGGTATATTCGGTACCAAACCATACGGCAACCATCGAAATGCCGTCTTTTTCAAGAATAAGCTTGGTGTGCTTGCCATTGCCCATGGGAATGATGCGCACAAGATTTGCATCTCTCAGAACAAAATTGGGTACGGGATTGGAGGTGCCAAAGGGCTCAAGCTTGTCAATTTCCTGCGCAAGCGCAAGTGTCAGCTCCGACATTTTAACCTCGCAATCGGCATCAATGGAAATGCAAAGCATGTCCTCTGTGAGATATTTGTGGGCATATTGATTGATTTGCTTGCGGAAAGCATCGATATTGCCGCGGCGAATGGTAAGGCCTGCAGCCAATTCGTGTCCGCCAAAGCGTGCGAGGTGTTCCTCGCTATCGGCAAGAGCCTCTACAAGGTTCAAGCCCTTAATACTTCTGCCGGAGCCCTTGCCAAGGTCATCCTCGGAAGGATAGCCGCGAGTGGAACCGTCAAAGGAGATCAAAATGGACGGGAGTCCATATCTTTCGGTGATTCTGGAAGATACGATACCAATGATGCCCTGCTGCCATGTGTCACCCTCAATAACGATAATACGGTCGCAGACCTCGGGGGGCATTTGTTCAATCTTTTGGTAAACCTCGGTTGCAATGCGATTTTCTTCTACTTGGCGAGTTGTATTGAGGTTGCAAAGCTCTTCTGCAAGCTCAGCCGCACGGTCTTGATCGGTTGCGAGCAAAAGTTCAACCGCAATCGACGCGCTGCTGACGCGTCCTGCCGCATTGATGCGAGGAGCTAAAACAAAACCGATAAAACCGGAATTGATCTTTCTCTTTTTGGGCGGAAAACGGTTGTCACCGGGCTTGTTGCCCGATGCAGCATCTATGAGTGCGCGCAAACCGGGACGAGTGGTGTTTTCTACAAGCTTGAGACCGAGTGCCA
>JAGBSQ010000025.1 GCA_017631775.1 Clostridia bacterium
ACCAACACCATTATGAACGTGCAACGCGTTCGTTCGGCTTTGGCTGCCGCTTCTCACCTCTACTTCCAAAGCAACGGCTACACCTACGTTCACACGCCTCTGATTACAGGCAACGACTGCGAGGGCGGCGGCGAGGTCTTCCGCGTTACCACCCAACCTTGGAATGCGACTGCCAAGACCGCAGAGGAATACTTTGCAGAAGATTTCTTCGGCAAGCAAGCGTTCCTGACCGTTTCCGGTCAGCTTGAGGGCGAGGTTGCCGCTATGGCACTTGGCAAAATCTACACCTTTGGTCCCGTTTTCCGTGCGGAGAACTCCAACACCTCCCGTCACGTATCCGAGTTCTGGCAGGTTGAACCCGAGGTTGCTTTTGCAGAGCTCCCCGACATTATTGAGATCATCGAAGAATATATCAAGTTCATCGTTGGTTACGTTCTTGAAAACTGCTCCTGTGAGATCGACTTCTTTGAGAAGTTCTTTGAGAAGGGTCTGCGCCAAAAGCTCGAGCTTTTGACCAACTCCGATTTCCAAGTTCTTGAGTACACCGATGCCATCGAGCTGCTTAAGAAGGCAGAGGGCGCAAACTTTGCATTCGCTCCCGAATGGGGTGCAGAGCTGCAAAGCGAGCACGAGCGTTGGCTCACCGAGCAGATCTTCAAAAAGCCTGTATTCGTTATCAACTATCCCAAGGATATCAAGTCCTTCTACATGAAGCAAAACGACGACGGCAAGACCGTTGCGGCTACCGACCTGCTCGTTCCCGGCATTGGTGAACTTGTTGGATGCAGCGAAAGAGAAGCAAACTACGACAAGCTTGTAGCAGCTATGGAAGCGCGCGGAATGGACATTTCGGCTTACTCTCAATATCTTGATCTCAGAAAGTACGGCTCTGTTCCCCACAGTGGCTTTGGTATTGGCTTTGACCGTTTGGTTATGTACGTTACCGGTGTTTCCAACATTCGTGACGTTCTCCTCTACCCCAGAACACCCAAGGAATTGAAGTAATTGTAAATAACAAAAATAAAAGCACTTGCAATTTGCAAGTGCTTTTTTGTGTTTTTATACCTCAACGCGGAAAGCGCGGCGGAAAGCCTCGGGGCGGCATGGGCGGCATCGGGGGTTCTTGTGCCTGCTCGCTCGCTTCGGCAATGTAGCGGTTTGCCTGCGTTGTAAAGAGCTTGTGGTAAATTCCGCCCTTATCCATCAATTCGCGGTGGGTTCCTTCTTCCACCAACGTTCCGCGCTCCAAAACCAAAATTTTGGTTGCCATGGTGGCGCTGGAGAGACGGTGCGAAACAAAGAAGGTGGTTTTATCCTTGCGAAGCAGGTCGAACTGATTAAAGATCTCCTGCTCGGCAATCGCGTCCAAGGAGGCGGTAGGCTCATCGAGAATGAGCACGTCAGAATCGGAATAGAACGCTCTTGCAATGGCGAGCTTTTGCCATTGACCGATAGAGGGCTCAATGCCGTCCTGCTCGAATACGCGCATCAAGGGGGTCTCGTAGCCGTGCGGCAGGTGCGAAATGAACTCGTCTGCCGAGCTTGCACGCGCCGCCGCCTTAACCTCATCGTAATCAACCTCTTTGGTGATCTCGCCAAAATAGATGTTTTCATTAACCGTAAAGGCGTACTTGCCAAAATCTTGAAAGATTGCGCCAAACATTGCATAGAGCTCGTCGGTGTTGTATTCGCGAATGTCGCGGCCATCCAAAAGAATGCATCCCTCGGTGGGGTCATACAAACGCGTCAGGAGCTTGAGCAGCGTGGTCTTTCCTGCACCGTTGAGGCCAACCAAAACCACCGTATCGCCTGCCTTAACCGAGAAGCTGACGTTCTTTAAAACGTCGCGGTTGGTGCCGGGGTAGCGGAAGGAAACGTTTTGGAACTCGATGGTGTGACCCACGTGTCTCTCAACCGCTCTTGCAGGCGAAAGTGTGGGGGTGATCTGTCTTTTTTCGTTCATAAAGACGATCATGTTATCAATAAACAAGGTTCCCTCATAAATGCTCGAGGTGGTGCTCACCAAGGATGCAACACAGCCTGCGATCGAGGTGAGCGCGCCCGTGTAGAGCGAGTAGTCACCGATTTGACCGCTGCCGTTTGTTACCGTGTAGGCAATAAAGAAGAAGAGCGCACAGTTGACGCTTGTGCTGACAAGCGAAATGATGATGCTCCAAACGTTCTCGTGAACAATGAGGTTCTTAAGACCGGTAAAGTACTTTTTGAATACCTTGTTGTAGTTGACAATAAAGGTGTCGGAAAGGCCAAACAAGCGCAGCTCCTTGACCATATCCTTGTTGACAAGCATATCCGAGTAATACGCCATTTGTCTGCGCTCCTTGGAGTGGTGGCGCATATAGCGAAAGTTCTTTTTGCGGTACCAAAAGGTAATGATGGCGCTTGGCAAAGAGAGCAAAATGACCACAAGGGGTGCAAACCAAGCAACCGCCGCCAAAATAACGATAAAGCTGATGGCAGAAATTAAGGTGCTAACAATGCTAAAGGTTGAACGAACAACCTGAATGGGTCGCATGCCTGCCTCGCGGCTGGCGTTTTCAAACTTTTCGTAAAACTCGGGCAAATCAAAGGAGGCTACGTCAATCTCCTTTGCCTTGTTCAT
>JAGBSQ010000172.1 GCA_017631775.1 Clostridia bacterium
AGGTGTAGACATGGCAGTACCGAAGAAAAAAGTATCGTCCGCTCGCAGAGACAAGAGACGCTCTAACAACAGCAAGCTCACCTGCCCGGCATGAACAAGTGCTCCAACCCTGCATGTGATGCATTCGTTAAGAATCACTGCGTATGCAAGGTTTGTGGCTTCTATAATGGAAAGCAGGTTCTGGACGTCAAGAAGGACGCTTAATTAAGAACCAAGCGAAAAAAGCGGATTTGTAAACCAAATCCGCTTTTTCGTTTGGGGTTTTAGGATTGTTGCGGGGGAACCTTTTTCGGCGAAAAAGTGTTCCCCCGCACCCCCTCCAAAAAGCACTCGAACAAAAGAAAAAAACAAAACCGTTGCACACAAACGGACGGGAGCTTACAAACGATAATTGCATAACAAAAGGCGGCATTTCTGCCGCCTTTTTTATCTATTTGTCTTTTAATTAAGGTTGCATCACATATTCGCACGCATCGCAAATTCCATCCTCATCGTGGTCGTAATGTTCCTCTGCAATCTCGTTGGAAGGACATCCGCAGGTGTAGGTGTACCAATGCGCTTCCTCGCCCGAATGTACTTCGCCCGTGTGCTCGTGCTCGATGGCCTCAATCACAATTTCAACGTTGCCGTAAGGCATAATAAATGCGAAAATTTGTTGACCGTCAACCTCTTTGGCAACGGGAATATCGGTGCCGCTCACGGTCATTTTGAGGGTTGAGCCGGAAGGGGGAGTGGCGGCGATTTCAACAAGAGAGCCGCGATATTCTTCCTTATGAACGCCCGAAACAAGATATTCGGTTCCTTCGACTACCGTCCAAGAAAATTTCTTCAATTCGTTTCCGTAGCCGTATCCCTCGTGCTCCTTTTCACCGCAACGCAAGCAGGTGCGAATAATGGTTGTAAACACCGTTCCGGGAACGGGATAGGTTACTTCTTCAAACTCGTGACCGTGGTAACAAATTTCAACTTCTGCACGATAAAAATGGGGAAATTCCATCACCGTGGTGTAGGTTGTGCCCGAGTCTTTGGTGGTAGGCTCCCACAAAAGGGAGACAAAATGCGGGTCTTCTACCTCACGTCTACCGTCATAAAGCTCACCAAGCTCCTCTGTTGAAAAACCAAACAAACGCTCGTTTTCGGTGAAGTAGGGGATCTCTTCTACGTCAAGGGAGGCAAGCAAAGGGTATCTGCTCAAAAGAAGAAACACACCGGTAAGATCACTGCCGCATTTAAATCCTAGGGACTTGAATTCATCCTTTTGGCGCAGATATTCAACAACGTCGCTGACGTAAGCATCAAAATCCTTTCGTGTGAGATTGAGATAAAGAATGTTTTTGTCGGGGTCAAAATATGAATTCTCCAGCTTGGGAACGGGAAAATCGGCAACGCCGCGCTCGGCGAGGTATTCTGTGCTAAAAAATGTGTTTGTCAGTTTGCCCTCTTCCCAAGGTGGCGGAGGGCCAAAAAAGAAGCAAGACGAGAGCACAGAGCACAAAAGAGCCAAACATAGCAAAAAGACAAAAAACTTTGCTTTTTTCATAACGTATCTCCTTATCTCAAAATATCTCGCAAGGGTTTTGTCATTCCTCTTTCAAAGGTGGTGTAATGAATTTCACCAAAACGTCCCGAGTGGAGCCAACGGGTTTCACCGTTCAGCGCGAAAACAAACCAAAGAATCGGGTTATGCGAGCTATCCTTGTTCGCCTGCCAAGCACCGTCTGTGGTGTAATGGCGCTCAATATAGATGTAATCTTTATCGGGTTTTTTTGGATCTTCAAACATCAGGGAGCAACAAATTCCTTTCTCAATGTAAACAGGGTCCTCGTGAAGATGATGTCCCAACGTGTATCCTGCATTCTCATATGCGGCTATAATATCTTCGCAGGAAACATCCGTTTTGCTTTCCCATCGAGTGCAAGCGGAAAACGAAAAGGCGAGGGAAGCCAAGAGAAGAATAGAAATAAGTCTTTTCACGGTGTATCTCCTTTTTTTGAAAGGTTAATAAGGTGATGCTTTCATTATAGCATATTTTAGAAAGTTTTGCAAGAGGGCGAAAAATCTCCCTCTCAGGGGTTCATTATATATCTCGTTATTTTTGGGGAAAGGTTACAAAAGAAATAAAAAAAACATCAACCCCAAGGGAAAGAACCGAATTCTTGAAAGGGGTGTGGGGAAAACTTCTTTTAAGAAGTTTTCCCCACAAAAAATCATTCAACAGGTTGTTTCAAAACAATAATACAGTTCTCCATTTCGGCAACAACGGTGTAGCCTTGGGCGCGGTATTTCCAATAAAAGTTTTCGTAGCTTGCATAACGCGCATCGAGAACAACGTATTCGATGTCGGGTTTGTTTTTGTGATAATGCACCTCAAAAATCTCGTCGCGGTCGGCAAGGTGAGGCAAGAGGTAGGTAGATGCCGCAACCGAAGCGTCCTCGGGGATATTCTCTTCAAGAAAGGCTTCCATCTCAAGGTAGTGTTCCTTGTTCTCTGTCCAATTCTTCAGGCGAGGGGTAACCAAGGGGAGCGCCACAACAAGATAAGAGCAAAGGCAGGCTGCCGAAGCGATCGAGAGCAGCGTGCGGCGCACCTCGGCGCTTTCAATCTCGGGCAAATTCTTCAGCATTGCGTAAATAAGAAATGCCGCAACGCCAAAGTGATATTGAAAACCAATGCGCGGCTGATAGGGGTACATGGTGAGCAAATTGATCAGCATAGGCATAATAAGCAGCCACCGCGAAGCCTTTTTGGTAGCAAAGGGCAAAAATCCGAGGGGCAGGAGCGTGTAAACGATGTACATGACCTTATCCCATTTTGCATCCGTGTCGGCAAACAGTTGGGTCAGCACGTAACCGGGATTGACAAGAATGGTCTTAATGGCACCCACAAGTCCGTCCTCGGGGTCAAAAATGAGGTTGTCATAGCGGTTGCTCATCATGCCGGTTCCGGTGGTCTCCAAGAGGTATCCGCACAAAAGAAAGTATCCAATCGCCATGGCCGCCAAAATGCCGCCGTGCAAATACTTTCTTTCACTAACAAGCAAAAACAGAGCAAACAGCAAGATGTAAACCGCCGCGTCCTCTTTTACCGAAAGCACCAAAATTGCACACACGTACATCGGAATTGGCTTTTTGATCTCGTAAAAATAGAACGTAAAGAGCAAAAAGAGGGGCAAGAAGCAGTTTTCGTGCAGGTCATAGGAGCAACCCGTTGTAATGACGGGAAAGAAGGCGTAAAGCGCACTCACCAAAACCGTTTGAGGATTGGAAAGCTTAAAGTGACGCGCCAACAAGAACACGGGAACAATGCCTGCCGCAAGCACCACCGCCTGCGCGATTTGCAGGGTCTCGGGGGTGGAGAAGAGATAATAGAAGGGAAGAATGAGATAGTAGACAGGGGAGACGTGAACGGCAAAATGCGAGAGGAGCATATCGCGCTCGCAGGTCACCATGGCAAGTCCGGTCTCTTTCATGTTGTAGAACATGTTGCACCAAATGCCAAAATCAAAGTTGGGAGCGGCAAAGGCTTTGTATCGCAAAACGCCCATGGTGGCAATGCCGCCAAAGCAACAAAGGCCTGCAACAATCACAAGCGACAGCATAACGGTGGTGTGCATCTTTACGTATTCCCAAACGTTTGCAAGCGCGCGTGTGCACCAAATAACAAACAGGGCATACACAAAAATAACCGAAATCAAAAACCACTCAACGTTTTTTGAGGGAGGGAAGGAGCACCAATAAAAAACACAGCCGCTTGAGGCAAACAGCAAAAACAGCGCATCGGTGTTGATTTTTCCAACCAAAACCGCCACAAGCGAGAACAAAACAAAAAAGCCGAGCACGCTCAAACCAACCTCACCAAGCGAGGTCTCCTGCAGCCAATCTAAATTGGTATAGGAGCCTTTTTTGTCAAGCGTTGTGAGAATAAAGCAACACCAAGCAAGAATGAGGCGGCAAGCCACACGCGCAAAAGAGAACCCCTCGCGCGTATTGGATAACAATCGCTCGCGCGCAAACAAGGGCCGCAATTTTTGAAAAAGGTTCTTCAAAATGGATCTCCTTTCTGTCAAATTTGTTTTTGAAGGGGAGTGCGTTATTGAATTCCCGTATGACCAAAACCGCCGGCGCCGCGCTCGGTCTCATCAAGAGATGCAACCTCTAAAAAGCTTGCGGTCGCTACGGGCAAAAACATCATTTGTGCAATGCGGTCGCCACGGTGAACCTCAAAAGGCTCTTCTCCGTGGTTGATCAGGCAAACGCCAATCTCTCCGCGGTAGTCGCTGTCAATTACGCCAATGCCGTTGGCAAGGGATACGCCCTTTTTAACGCCAAGGCCGCTACGTCCTGCAATAACCGCTACGTATTCGCTCGATTCGGGGGAAATGGAAAGACCCGTGGGGATCAGTTTTCTTTCACCGGGGGCAAGAACAACGGTTTCGTTTTCTTCAATCGCTGCACGAAGGTCAACCGCCGCCGAGCCGCTTGTTGCATATTCCGGCGCGCTCATTCCGCGCGACAG
>JAGBSQ010000173.1 GCA_017631775.1 Clostridia bacterium
ACCGAGCTCACCTTGGCAGTTCGCGATTCGGGCGAACGCCTCGATACCTCTCGCATCAAGGGTCTGCGCGTAGATAAGCATTCCACGGGCGGCGTTGGAGACAAAACAAGTCTTGTAGTCGCTCCCATTGTGGCATCTCTCGGCCTTACGGTTGCCAAAATGAGCGGTCGCGGACTTGGCCACACGGGTGGAACGGTTGACAAACTCGAAGCCATTCCCGGTTTTTGCACCGGCTTGGCAGTTTCCGAGTTTGAGAGCATTGTTAATGAGACGGGTATTGCCATTGTAGGGCAGAGTGCCACGCTCGCACCCGCTGACAAAAAGCTTTACGCTCTGCGCGACGTTACCGCAACGGTTGATAGCATGCCCCTGATCGCTTCCAGCATTATGGGCAAAAAGCTTGCCGCCGACGATGATTGCATCGTGCTCGACGTCAAGACCGGTAGCGGCTCGTTTATGAAGAGTGTAGAGGATAGCCGCACGCTCGCGAGCCTGATGGTTGCCATTGGCAAGAGAGCCGGCAAGCGCATCAGCGCCCTCATCACCGATATGGATCGCCCCTTGGGATACGCCGTTGGCAACTCCCTTGAGGTTGTAGAAGCGATTGAAGCATTGCAGGGCAAGGGCCCCGAAGACCTTGTAGAGCTTTCCCTCGCCCTTGCGGCGCAAATTCTTTTCCTTGCAGATAAGGGAACTCTTGAAGAATGCCGCGCGATGGCGCAGGATGCCATCACCTCGGGCAGAGCACTCGATACCTTTGCCAAAATGGTTGAGGCACAAGGCGGTGACCCCGAATATATCTATCACCCCGAATAGTTCGCTACCGCTCCCTATAGCTGCGAGGTTAAGGTGACCGCGAGCGGTTACATTGCAAGCGTAGACACCGAAAAATACGGACTTGCAAGCCTTCTTCTCGGCGCAGGACGAAATACCAAAGAGGACGAAATCGACCTCTTGGCAGGCTACCTGCTCAAAAAGAAGACAGGCGATGCCATCAAGGCAGGCGACACCCTTGCTGTTCTTTACGCATCACGCGAAGAACTCTTCGATGCCGCAGAGCGCACTCTCTTGAATGCTACTACCATAACGGCAGAAGCACCCGAGAAGAGACCGTTGATTTTTGAGACCATCTAAAAAATAAAAACACCCGCCCACCGCATTTCATAAATGCGGTGGGCGTTCTTTTTATTTATTCTTCGGCTTAAAATACTGATACAAATTGCACGGAATCATACCGTTGTAAAGTTTTCTGATTTTATCCGCGCGCAGGCCATAGACGCGCTCAAATTGCGGGTGCGAGGTGATGATTTTGATCTGCCACGGCGAAAGATTGGTAAATGCACGTCCCATATCGCGGTTTAGTTGTTCTGCTTCGGCAGGGGTCATCAAACGCTCGCCGTAAGGGGGATTGCAAACAACTGTGCCGCGTCTGCCATCAATTTTTTGCATCTTGCGCACGTCCGCGCAAAAGATGTTCATGTGTTCTTCAACGCCTGCACGCAGGGCGTTTTCGTACACCGTGTCGAGGATATCCTCGTCAATATCCGAGGCGTAGACCTCAAAATTGCTGTCGCGCTTGATAGCCGCTTCTGCCGCCTCGCGTGCATCTTTCCAAAGGGTGGGGGAGAGCTGCGCAAAGTTTTCTGCCGCAAAGCTGCGGCCAAGACCGGGCGCGCGATTTGCAAGGATGAGTGCCGCTTCAATGGCGATGGTGCCCGAGCCGCACATAGGGTCCCAAAAGAGGACGTCCTCGCGAGGGCGAGAGGTCAGAGCCAGAGCCGCTGCCAAGGTCTCGCGCAAGGGCGCAGGACCTGCCGCAGGTCTGTATCCGCGCTTGTGGAGCGGTACGCCTGAGGTGTCTATCATCAGCGTTGCAATGTCTTTAAAGATGAAAAACTCAATTTGATATTTCGTTTCTGTCTCGGCAAACCACTTGACCCCGTATCGCGCCGAAAGGCGGTCAACAACCGCTTTTTTAACAATGCTTTGGCAATCGGGAACAGAAAAAAGTTTACTCTTAATGGCGTGTCCCTTAACAGGGAAGGCATCGAGCTTGCCGATCCAATCTTCCCACGCGATCTGTCTTGTTCCCTGGAACAATTCATCAAACGTGGTGGCGGGGAAGGATGCGAGTTTGATGAACACGTGCTCGGCACAGCGCAAGCCGATGTTGGCGCGCGCAATGTCCGAAAGTTCTCCTTCAAAGGTCACGCGACCGTCCATCGTATCAAGGCGATGGAGCCCGAGTGCATCTATTTCTTCGCCGAGCAATTTTTCCAAGCCAAAGAGGCAAGTGGCAACAAGTTGCAGTTTCATAAATACTCCTTGTGGTGGCGCAAAACGGTGAGCGCCCTGTTTTTTATCTATTATAACACAATTTGCCGACTTTTGCAATCAATTTTTTTATATTTGTAGGCGAGAAAATATGTGCAATTCTCTTGCAATCTGCTTCCAAATCGTGTATAATAATTAGTGAAATGTACTCGTTAGAAAGGAATTTTTGCTATGAGTAAAATGAAAGTTGGCGTAATTGGCGCCACCGGCATGGTTGGACAACGTTTTTTGACACTCCTTGCCGATCACCCCTATTTTGAGGTTTCTGTCCTTGCGGCATCTGCACGTTCTGCAGGCAAGACATACGAAGAAGCTGTTGGCGAACGTTGGAAGATGAGCGTTCCCATGCCCGAGCAATATAAAAAGATGGTGGTTCTCGATGCCGCCGAAATCGCCGCAGTTGGAGAGAAATGCTCCTTTGTTTTCTGCGCCGTTGATATGAAAAAAGAGGACATCCGTGCCCTTGAAGAAGCCTATGCAAAGGCTGAAATTCCCGTAGTTTCCAACAACTCCGCGCACCGTTGGACGCCCGACGTTCCTATGGTCATTCCGGAAATCAACGACGAGCATCTTGAAGTGATTGCCGCTCAAAGAGCACGTCTTGGCACCAAGCGCGGCTTTATTGCCGTTAAGCCCAACTGCTCCATTCAGTCTTACGTTCCCGCGCTCACACCTCTGCGCAAGTACGGTATCAAAGAGGTTGTTGCAACCACCTATCAGGCAATCTCCGGTGCGGGCAAGACCTTCCGCGAATGGCCCGAAATGATCGACAACGTCATTCCTTACATCGGTGGCGAAGAAGAGAAGAGCGAACAAGAACCTCTGCGCGTTTGGGGCAAGGTTGAAAATGGCGAGATCGTCAAGGCTGATGCTCCCCTCATTACCACACAATGCATCCGCGTACCCGTAACCGACGGTCACACCGCCGCTGTGTTCGTGCGCTTTGAAAACAAGCCCACCAAGGAAGAAATCCTTGAGGCTTGGAAGAACTTTGCCGGCAAGCCGCAGGAGCTCGGACTTCCTCACGCTCCCGAGCAGTTCATCACCTATTTTGAAGAAGAGAACCGTCCGCAAGCCAAGCTCGACCGTGACATCTACGGCGGCATGGGCGTGACCGTTGGTCGCTTGCGCGAGGATACTCTCTTTGATTACAAGTTCGTGGGTCTTTCCCACAACACCCTGCGCGGCGCCGCAGGCGGTGCGGTGCTGATTGCAGAGCTGCTTTACAGAGAAGGATATTTTGATTAAAATAGGACGCGTTTTGTGGGGGAACTTCTTGCAAGAAGTTCCCCCATACCCCTTCAAGAACTCTCTAACAAATGGTCTAAAAATAGAGTTGTCAGTGTACTAACAGACAGTCGACGCGCA
>JAGBSQ010000174.1 GCA_017631775.1 Clostridia bacterium
CAAAGAACGGCTTGCAATTGGGCAAGAAATATGATATAATACATGAGCAAGAAAATATGCACCATTAGCTCAGCTGGATAGAGCACAAGCCTCCGACGCTTGGTGTCGACGGTTCGAATCCGCCATGGTGTGCCAAAAAAGCCTTTGTCGCAATCGACAAAGGCTTTTTGTTATTTTTCACTATAGTATGCTTCCAAAATGCGTGCCGCTGTGAGAGAAGCAAGACCGCCCGAGTAGCCTTTTTCGAGCACAACCGAAATAACGACGTCGGGATCGTTATAGGGCGCGGCGGCAACAAAGAGCGCATTGTCGCAGGCCCCTCCCGTTTGCGCGGTACCGGTTTTGCCGCCTACCGTTACGGGAATGGTACTTGAGTTGATCCAACGTCTGACCGATGAGGTCTCGGTCACCACTTTTCGCATTCCTTCAAAAACGGTGTTCAGGTCGGCCTCGGTAATATCCATGCGGCTCAGTACCGTATCCTCAGTTTGGGTGTATACGTAGATGGGGTCATCGTTGCCAAAGCGGTAAACGCTGTGGAGCAGATGTGCCGAATAGCGCGTGCCACCGTTGCAAAGCGTTGCTATGTAGGCCGCCATTTGCACGGGCGAGAGCTGGTGATCGGACTGTCCAATGGCTGCTTGCCAGGTCATGCCGGGCTGCCATTGCTCGGGACTTTGAATTTCACCGCGATAGGTAGGTCCTGCCAAAATGCCCTTGGAGCCGCCAAGCTCAAGGCCGGTAGATTGTCCCAAACCGAACTGTGTGAGATAATTCTCCATTTTTTGAATGCCGAGGCGGTCGCCAATCTCGCAGAAAAAGCTGTTGCAGGAGTAAGCGATGGCGTCGGTAACGTCAATGCTTCCCCAGTGGTTGGTGCCATAAGTCGAGCAACCAACGGTGCCCTTGTATCTGCCCGAGCAGGAGATGTGTGTGCTTGCCATAATGGCATCGTCGGTAAGAGCAATTGCCGCCATGCCCGGCTTGAGTGTAGAACCGGGAGCATACGTGCCGTTGAGCGCTCTGTTGAGGAGCGGCTGTGCAGGATCTTGCGCGAGCAGATTGTAGTCTGCATTGTAAGAGGTCAAATCGTAGGTGGGATAGGACGCGATGGCAAGCACCTCAAAGGTGTTGGGGTTCATGGCAACTGCCGCACCCGAACGGCACTCAGCGCCATTCTCTACCAAGCCTTGCGAGCGTTCCACAACGTCTGCCACGTTTTCGGCAAGACCGTCCTCAGCGGCAATTTGCAAATTGATGTCGATGGTGAGATAAACGTCATTGCCGGCAATGGCCTCGGTCAGGACCTCTACCTCTATAACGTTGCCGTTTGCGTCCTCTTTGATGCGCACCTTGCCGTCGGTGCCGCGTAGGTAGCTTTCAAATGCCGCCTCGCAACCCGATTTGCCAACAATGGCATTCATTTGGTAGCCGAGCTCGTTGTAGTATTCCCATTCCTCGGAATAGATGGGGCCGACAAGTCCCAAAATGTGCGACGCGTAGCCGGGGTAGCAATATTCGCGTGCAACGTTTACGGTAAAGTTGACCGACTTGATGTTTTGCTCCTTGATGTAGGTCATCAGAGACATATCCACACCCTCGCACAAAATGTACTCGCCCGAGGAGCGGAAGCGTGTGGCATCGATGTCGTAATACATGCGAATAAGGGTGTCTATCTCCTTATCACTGTAGCGGCGGTTGCCTTGATTGTCAAGCTGTAAAAGATCGTAGGTATCGGTGTAATAGTCACGCAGATCAATGGCGGTGGTGTCGGCTTTCAGTCCAACGTCGCCAAGCACGCGCTTGAGGCGGTAATAGCGAATGGAATCGCCGTCCAAGGTGTCGGCGCTGTAGATGTAGTTGGGATAGGTTCCCTCAAATGGGAAGAATTTTTGCTCTCTTACTCCCTCTCCACCGCGTTTTGCAAGCGCATTTTGCACACCGAGGCAAACCTCGTTTCTTTCTTGCACCGAAAGAGAAAAGAACTGCGCGTGTGCTAAGGAAAGATCGTAGCTGTATCGGTTTGCCACAAGCTTTACACCGTTGCGGTCATAAATTTCGCCGCGTACCGCTTGCACGGTAACCTCACGTTGGGTGGTATCCGCCGTGTACTGATTTTCGCGACCCGAAATTTGAATAAAGAACAGTCTGCCAAGATAGATTACACAAACAAGGCAAAACAAAGCAACAATGCCCAAATAGCGCAACGTATGTGTTTGTCGGTTCATGCGGACACCTCCTTTCAAAGTTTTTTAAAAAGTTACGTTGTCAAGGTGTTGGAAACAAACAGAATGACGATCCACGCCAAGAATGCCCAAACACCGGGGTTGAGGACAAGCGAGTTCATCCATTGGTCAAAGGTGAGCGAGTATTCTCCCTTTTGCAAGGAGCGCTTAAATCGTTTTACGTTGGCAATGAAGAAGATGACACCAACCACGAGTGCCACAATGACAAAGATCTCGTACGTCCCAACCATAAGCTGTCCTATGACGTCCCCCTCGGCAGGGGCCAAGCCCTCTCCTACCCGACGGGTGATCTCGGTGGTGTAAACACCTGCAATAAGGTTGAACGCGGCGTGCAGGGATATGGTAACGAGCACCTTGCCTGTTCTCAGGTAAACAAAGCCGAGCAGCATACCAATGGCAATGCTGTAAAACACTTGGCTAAAGTTGCCGTGCACCAAGCCAAAGATCATGCCCGAGATCAAAATAGCGGGCAGGTCACCGTAGCGACGCAGGCGGTCGATGATAGCCTTGCGGTAAAAGAGCTCCTCAAAAACGGGAGCCAATATTCCCACAAACAAAAAGTTGGCGCCAAAGGGAGTGATATAGCTTATCTCCTCCAGCGTGTCTTCGATTTCGATTCCCCAAAAATTATAAACCCCCATTCTTACAAGCTCACCGATGAAGTTGGAAAGATACGCGAGCACAAAGCACAAAAAGAAGAATCCCAACCACGTAAGGGGTTTGATGTTTTGCTTTTGAGGTGCGCTTTTGGGAATGGTAAGCAGGAAAAGATAGGCGATGGGCATCTCGACCCAATGCAGAGGGAGGATCGAGAACGCCATAACAAACCAATCGTTTTCCATAAGTGCGGGATATACGTTTGAAACCACACCGTAAATGATAACTTGTGCCACAAGAGCTGCAAAAAGCCCTGCTGTGATCCCAAACCCGATAATGCCGGTGTGCAAGCGTGCCCGCGGCGGTTTTGCGGGCAACAAGACCGCAGGAGAGTCGGTCTGTTCGTTTATATAATCTTGATTTTGATCCATTTGAGTCTCCTTGACAAAAACAAGGGCGGTGAGAAACTCGCCCTTGCCATTGGTAGTTATTTTGTTTTGTACTTATTGAATTCAGAGAAGTCGCCCGCGCTTTGCAGCATTTTGCCAAGTCCCAAGCAAACCGACTCCATGGGTCTTTTTGCGGTAATGACACGAATGCCTGTGCGGTCACTAATGGCTTTGTCAATGCCGGGAAGAAGCGAACCACCACCCACCAACACAATGCCAAAATCAAAGATGTCGGCTGAGAGCTCGGGGGGCGTTTCTTCAAGCGTCATTTTAACCATCGAAATGATCTCGGAGAGGGGCTCCTTGATAGCCTCGCGGATCTCTCCGCTCTTGACCTGGGTGGTTACGGCGAGGCCTGTGCGCAGGTCTCTGCCGCAAACCTCCATGGTTCCGCGATCGATATCGGGATTTGCCGAGCCGATGCGCTTTTTGAGGTTTTCGGCGGTGATGTCGCCTATGAGAATGTTTCTTGTTTGCTTTAAGTAGTTGACAATAGCAATATCCAATTCGTTGCCTGCAACACGCAGGGAGTTGGACTCGACCACGCCACCAAGACTGATGATGGCCGTCTCCGAAACGCCGCCGCCAAGGTCAACGACCATGGCGCCTCTCGCCTTGGAGATTTGAATGCCTGCACCGACTGCCGCCGCGATGGGTTGGTCGATGAGCTCCACGTCCTTGGCTCCTGCTTCAAGCGTTGCATCCTGCACCGCTCGACGTTCAACACCCGTCACTCCGTACGGACTGCAAACAAGCGCCATGGGGCGATTGAAAAAGGATGTCATATCGGTGCGCTCAAAAAAGTCGTGCAGCATCAAAGAGGTGGTTTGAATATCGGTGATAACACCATCCTTAAGGGGACGCAGAGCAAGAATATTGCCCGGCGTTTTGCCCACCATTCGCTTGGCTGTCGTGCCGGAAGCGATGACCTCTTTGGTAGTTCTGTCAAGGGAGACAACCGTTGGCGCGCGCAGAATAATGACCTTGTCTTTGAGATATATCATTGTGTTTGATGTACCAAGATCGATACCGATCTGCTTTGCCACGGTGCTGACCTCCTTAAAAATTTAGTGTATCTTAAATCTATTATAACATAAAGATTTGCGTTTGACTACCCCTCAAAGCAAATTTTCTTTGAAAATTTCGTGATGTAAGCAACACATTCTGTGAACAGGGAGCCCGACAACGTTGAAATAGTCGCCTACAATGCCCGAAATGTATGCCGATGCCAATCCTTGAATGGCATACGCGCCTGCCTTATCATAAGGTTGCGCCGCGCGAACGTAGCTTTGAATGGTCTCCTCATCCATCTCGTCAAAGGTGACCTTTGTCACTTCGTGAGAGACACCTTGCGCATTGGCGCCGATGAGACAAATGCCACTGACGACCTCGTGCTCTCTGCCCGAATAAAGGCGGAGCATTCTTTTTGCGTCCTCTTCGTCGATGGGTTTACCGAGGATTTCACCGTCGATGGCGACAATGGTATCCGACGAAATGATGACCGTATCGGAAAGATCGCGTCCTTCGGCAAGGAGAGCATCGCGAACGGCAATGCCCTTGCGCCAGGAGAGTTCTTCAACCAATTTGTAGGGGTCTGTGATATCACTGCTCTCGTCAGCATCCGAGGTGATGACCTCGAACTCGACACCGAGCATTTCCAAAATCTCGCGACGACGCGGAGATTTAGAAGCCAAAATGTATTTCATAGTTTGTTTGCAGAGAAAAGACTCTGTTCCTTTCGGTTTAAGTTTTAACGCAG
>JAGBSQ010000175.1 GCA_017631775.1 Clostridia bacterium
CAATTTTTCTCATAATCTTCTCCTTTGGCAATGATGATTGGAAATGACTTAACTATTCCCTGCCGCTCCCAGCGCGTGCAAGTAAGCATTCTTCATAAACAGCGCGTCCTCTGCCTGCGTGCCTGCCGACTCGCAAATGATGCGCGGATAGACGTTCTCGCGCACGATGGCTTCGGCAAGGGGCTCAAACCAAGGGCCGAACACCTCATCGGCAAAGGTCAAGTGCTTCTTTTCTCCGGCACCGGTGTATTCAATTTTAGAAAAATGGCAATGCAAATCGCGTGCAAAACTATCGCCCAAGGTGGTGCCGATTTCATCGAACACGCGGCGGTAGCTATCCACATCGGTGAAGACTCCGCCAATGTTGCGCGCATTGAGGTGGCCAAAGTCGACCACGGGCGAATAGATGGGAGAAACCTTGCATTGCTCCAAGACCTCGGAGAGCGTGCCAAGCTGGTTGACCTTGCCCATCGTCTCGATGCCAAGACGAATGGAAGGCTTGCCAACGGCTTCGGCAACCTTCTCAAGGGTATCCTTAGAGAGGGCCATTGCTTCCTCGCGCGAGATCTTTGCGGCGCTACCGCTGTGAATGACAATGGTATCCGCTCCCAAGAGATCAGCCGCCCAAAGCGACTTTTGAATATACTCAATGCTCTTAAGTCTCTTTTCGGGGTCGGTGCCCGAAAGAGAGATAAAATAAGGCGTGTGGAGCGACATCAAAATGCCGTGCTCACGTGCTTTTTCACCAATGGCGCGCAGGGTTGCTTCGCTGCCTGCAATGCCGTTGCCTGCCTCGTATTCAAAGGCGTCAAGTCCTTTTTCTCTCAGCCAACCGGGAGCTTGCAGGGTGCTCTTTTTACCTTCGGAATAAAACCAATCCCCGTTTCCACCGGGGCCAAACGTTGCTTTTTTCATAAGTTTCCTTTCTGCGCGTTCGCGCAAAGAGTTCTTTGATTTTATTATATCAAAAATCGAGGATTTGTCAAGTAAAAATCGCATTTTCACCCCCTTCCCCTTTTTAGCATAGGCTGATAATAAATCATTATCAAGGGGGATTTTTCTATGCCTGACCGTCAACAAAACGAATACGTCCACTACCCACCCTTCCGCCCGTCGCTGCGCGGTTGTGTGGGGCGCGATGAACGCCTTGCCGCCGCCGTTTATACCTGTGCCTGCGAGGCGTTTTGGAGCATTTCCGACAACGTTTGGCGCAGTCTCATTTACAAAGACCGCGACACCTCGCTCTCTGACCTTTTCAACGAGCTTGCCGAGGCCGACCTTGAGCGTTTTCGCACCTTGGGCGAGCTCTTTTGGGCGCTTAACGAGGGGGAAAATTTCCCAAGGCCGTGTTATTCTTACCGCAAACGCGCCGCTCATTCCCCACATCATCAAGGCTCCCACGCCGATGCCGCCCTATGGGAGCGCCGCCGCAATATGGATTGCTTTGAGGCGCTGATGAAGCGCACCGAGGACCGCGTGGTCATCTCGGTGTTTTCAAAAATCCTTTCTTGCGAGAGTTCCCTTTGCCGCCGATTAGAGCCTTTTTGCAAGGGGTAAAAAATTGCTTTGCATTTGCCAATTTGTCGCAGGTTTGTGTCGCATACGACAAAAAGCGTAAGAACCTATGACAAAATCGCATATCTTGTGAAATAAAAAGTTGGAAATATACTAAATATGGTAAAAAAATGTGTAAAAACTATTGACAAAGTATTGCTATTTTGATAAAATAGTATGTGAATGAGTAGATTGAGTAGTAAAGGAGGAAAAGGCTATGTCAAACGTATCTCAAACAAAGCAAAATACGCGCCGCATTGGTCTTGCCATCCTTTTACTGGTTCTTTGCAGCGTACTTTTGGTCTCTTGTATGGCAGGGCCGAACGCCCTTTGGATCCGCGGTATTTTCGGGCTTGACGTCAACGACTACTTCTCGGAGGCACCCCTGCGCCAGCTCCAACCCGACGGTGCCGCCGCCGCTATGCTGACCAATATGGTCACCATTATTGTGAGCGACTCCGTTCACCTCACCCCCTTTTCGGGCACGGGTGAGGCCGTTCGCATCTACCGCGATGCCATTCTCAACGATATGCTGCGCGACGATTACAGCCGTTATACCGGCAACCGCCAAGCAGTTGATGCCGCAGGACGCGCTTATCCCTATCTCTCGGCTTCTACGCTGATTGCAAAAGCAGATTTTGAAAACGTTGTTTTTCGTTATTTTGGCGGAACCTCTGTAAGCCACAAAAACGGAGATGCATTCTCCTACCTCTCTCGCGCAGGCTACTACACCTCTCCCCTGCAGGCTCGCAAATGTGTTGCCGAGGTAACCATTGTTGAGCTTTATGAAACCGAACACACCTACCGTATGCAATTTATCCTAACAGCCGGAGCTCACTCCTCCGACGTTTACACCGCCGTTTTTGTAAAACGAGACGACGGAAGCTGTTATTGGAAGGCACTACGGTGATTTGAAAAAAGCTGTTGCAGGCTTCACCCTCCTGCAACAGCTACCTTTTTAGGGGTTGTATTTTGACCCCGAATATGTTATACTGATAAAAAATAACGAAAGGAGCGCACCGTGAAGAATCTTCTCACCCCCGACTATATGTTTGGCACTTTTGATGAAATAACCCCCGTGTTTTTGCAATCGATCGGCGTGCGCGCCCTGCTCATTGACATTGACAACACCTTAGCGCCTTATGAAGAGCCAGACCCCACCGAACGGATTATGGCTTGGTTTGAAGAGCTGACGAAGAACGGCATTCAAGCCTCGCTCGTCTCCAACAACCACGCCCCTCGCGTAGAGCGCTTTGTAAAGCCTTTGGCCGAAGCGTTTGGGATTGTTGCCTACCCCGATAGCGGCAAACCGTTTGGCGGCACTCTTAAACGCGCCATGGAGACCATGGGTGTGACACACGCCGAAACCGCAATGCTTGGTGACCAAATACTCACCGATTGCTTTGCCGGTAAGCACATCGGTCTTCGCGCCATTATCCTCCCCCC
>JAGBSQ010000176.1 GCA_017631775.1 Clostridia bacterium
GAAGACGGTTACACCGCTCACAAGGCTTGCGAAAACTGTGAATACACTGAAGGTAAAACAGTTATTCCCGCAGGTCACGACTTCGTAGACGTTGAAGCAAAGGCTAAAACTTGTACTGAAGACGGTTACACCGCTCACAAGGCTTGCGAAAACTGTGAATACACTGAAGGTAAAACAGTTATTCCCGCAGGTCACGACCTCAAGGACGCAGAAGGCAAGGATGTTACTTGTAACGAAGCCGGTTACACCGCTCACAAGGCTTGTGAAAACTGTGACTATACCGAAGGTAAGACGATTGTTACTGCAAAGGGGCATACTTGGGGTGAAGATACCGAGTGCGACACTTGCAATGCAATCAAAGTAACTGTCAGCGTCAATATTGCTGATTACGCAACCATTAACAGTTGGGAAAACGATAAGCAATACACCACTGTCAAATTAAATGATTATATTTCTGCTGATGTTGTAGTAAAAGGCGGTTATACAGGTAAATACTTCTTGAATGGCAACGATTGGAGAATGTATCAAACCGATAGCGGACAATTCACTATCAGCGCAACCGAAGGAATAACCCTTGTCTCTGTAAAAGTCACTTTTGGAAAAGGCAATTACGGTATTCTTTTGTGCAATGGCGAAAAATACGAATCTGGTACAAATCTAACAGTAAATGCAACATCTGCAACATTTGTTGTTAAAAATGACAATACAGACACAACCAAAACCAACGGCCAAGTAAAAATCACCGCAATTGAAGTTGTTTACATTATGCCTCCCTGCGAACACGCCAACACTACCGTTGTTGAGCGCAAAGAAGCCACTTGCTTTACCCCCGGCAACACTGCCGGCACAAAGTGCTCCGATTGTGGAAAGATTCTCACAGGAGTAGAAGTAATCCCCGCAACCAACAATCACACTGACACCAATGGCGATTATAGTTGCGACACTGAAGATTGTACGGTAGTTTTCGCCCCCGCGGCTGATTCTACACTCACCCTTGAGCAAGCAAACGCTTTGGGTAATGTGCATACTCACAACACCTTTACAGAGAATAAATATTCTGTAACCGGTGAAATCGTCTCGGTTAGTGACACTAGTGTAACGATTAAAAACGAGAACGGAACAACGCTCTATCTGTATAAACCCTCAGCGGAAAACACACTTAACGTTGGTGACACAATCACCGTTTATGGTATCATTGGTAACTATAATGGTGCTCAAATGAAAACTGGTACGGTTACCGCGCACACCTCTACAACTCCCGATCCCGAACCTGATCCGGAGCCTGATCCTGAACCCGACACCCCCGTAACGTCTACTCAAAAATATACCATTAGCGATTACACAGCGGGCACACAGTATGCCGAGAACGAAGAACACGTGCTTAATGAGAACACAACTATTCTCACAACCCAGTGCCACTTCACAAGCGAACTTAGAATTTACTCAAGTTCAACGCATAACGGCTTTGCTATTATCCAATCAACAAATCCCATCACAGCAATTGGTGTAAATGCAAGTTACAAGGTAGATACATTGGTTATCTATGGCTCGAATGATAATGGTGCAACTTGGACGGAGGCGGCACGCATTACGACTACAACCACTTCCGCGAAGGACTACGCAGCTGAACTTACAACTGCGTATACATGGCTCAAGCTTGATGTTGAAGGAGAGCAGCAAATAAGACTCGCGTCTATAACCTTGACAACAGTAAGTTCCATCAACCAAGGTGGCGAGACCCCTGCTTGCCAACACACCAACACAACCGAAACAACAGTTGCTGCTACTTGCACCGAGGCAGGCTCCATCACCATTACCTGTGATAGTTGCAAAGAAGTCGTGAGCACTGAAACCGTTGACGCCCTCGGTCACAACTATGTAGGCGGCATGTGCAGTAGATGCAGTGCAACTGAACCTACAGAGCCCACTCCCACGGAACCCAAAACATTGGCAACCTTCGAGTTTGGAGCAAACGGCTCCGCAAGCCACGTTGATGGTAATGATCTTGGCACTAGCAAGACCTACACCGTAGGAAGTTACACACTAAGTCTGACTGGTATGAGCAAAGTTTACGGCCCCGCTTATGACGCAAAAGGAAACTCTTGTATCAAATTAGGCACCGGCTCAGCGGCGGGTAAGTTCTCCCTCACTGTTGATGATAATGTAACTCAAGTGGTTATTTATGTGGCAAAATACAAAACCAACACCACGAAAATCAGCGTAAACGGCACGGCATATACAATTTCCGGTGCTTCTAATAATGGCGCTTATGATAAGATTATCATTGACACTTCTACTACCAAAACAGTTACCTTCACAACCGTTTCCGGTGGATACAGAGCGATGATTAATCAAATTGATTTCGTCGGCTACCCTAACTAATCCCATCAACCCCCTCGGAACCACACCTTTTGGTGTGGTTCCTTTTTTGTTCTTCTTTTTTGTTCTTTCCCTTTCTTTTTCTTTTTTCTTCCCCTTCTTTCTTCTTCCTTTTTCTTTCCCCTTCCTTTTCTTCCTTTTCCTTTTTCTTTTCTTCTTGTTTCTATTCTTTTGGGCGGGTTTTATTCTTTTTTCTCCTCTTTTTGGGGGTGGTTGTGTTTTTTTCTTTCTTATTGTTTTATTGCCTTAAAAATGTTGATTTTTTGTGCGGGGTGTGGTATAATAGGAGAGGCATGATTGTCACATCCCGGGGAGGAGACTGATTTATGAATATTTTGCATGTGAAATACGCTGCCGAAGTTGCCAGAGTTGGCTCACTCAACAAGGCTGCCGAAACCCTTATGATCGCTCAGCCTAACCTCAGCCGCTCGATTAAGGAGCTTGAGGCTGACCTTGGCATTACCATTTTTCAACGCACCGCAAAAGGTATGATCCTCACCCCCGACGGCGAGGAATTTATGGACTATGCTCGCGATATCCTCAATCGCATTAGCAAGCTTGAACACTCCTACCGTGACGGCTCTCACAAAAAGCGCAAGTTTGGCATATCTGTTCCCCGCGCCTGCTACATCTCTGCCGCGTTTGCGGAGTTTTCAAAAAACATTGGTGAGGGCGACGTAGAAATTTATTACAAAGAGACCAACTCCAAAAAAACCATTCAAAAGGTTTTGGACAATGAATACAAGCTTGGCATCATTCGCTACTCCGAAGCATACGACAAGCATTACAAAACAATGCTTGAAGAAAAAGGCTTGAATTGCGAGCTTGTGGCAGAGTTCTCCTACGTTCTCATTATGAGCCGCGACAATCCCTTGGCATCTAAAGAGACAATCACCTACGATGATCTCTCCTCTTACATTGAGATTGCACACGCAGACCCTTACGTTCCCACGCTTTCTATGTCCAAGGTGTTCCGCGAGGAGCTCCCCGACAAGATCGGTCAGCGCATTTTCGTATTTGAGAGAGCAAGTCAGTTTGATCTGCTTTCCGAAAACCCCAAAACCTTTATGTGGGTCTCCTCTGCCTCTGACAAGGTACTTGACCGCTACAACCTTGTTCAACGCGTTTGCGAAGGAAATAAAAAGATTTATAAGGACGTTTTGATCTATCACAAGGGCTACAAGCTCTCCAAGCTCGACAAGGATTTTACCACTTCTCTTTGCGAAGCAAGAAGAAAGTTTTTGAAATAAAATAACGGATATAAAATTTTGAGAATGGCTTTGCATTTTTGCAAGGCCATTTTCTTATCGATACATGATATATCGATAGTGATAATACCGATATAACAAATTGATTATTGCAAAAAGCGAGAAGGTGTGTTAAAATATTAACAGAAAGACAAGGAGGTGGCATATGAACGGCTATTCCATTCCCAAAGCAACGCTTGGCAGACTTCCGCAATACCTGCAATACTTAAAGGAACTGTCTCAGGCAAACGTTTCTGCAACTGCAATTGCTAAGGGTCTCTCGCTTGGCGAGGTTCAGGTCCGCAAGGATCTTGCAGTGGTCAGCGGCGCGGGCAAGCCAAAGGTTGGTTACGAGCGCGAAAAGTTAATAGATGACCTTGAACGTCACCTCGGATATGAGAGACTGACAAACGCGGTTCTCGTGGGGGCAGGCAAACTCGGTCGTGCGCTCCTCGATTACGACGGTTTTGAAGAGTTTGGCGTAAGAATCGTTGCCGGTTTTGATTGCAACGAGCAAGCACTCCCCATGGGCAAAAACACAAAAGCAATTTTACCTATTAAAGATATTGGCACTTACTGTGCACAAAACAACATAAAGCTCGGCATTGTGACCGTAGGTCAAGGTTCGGCTCAGCAGGTTTGCGACGCTCTCGTCTCCTGCGGCATTGAAGCCATTTGGAACTTTGCCCCCTGCCCCCTTAAGGTTCCTGCAGGGGTTCTCTTAAAGCAGGAAAACCTCGCGCTCTCTCTTGCACACCTCAACAACCAAATCAGTAAATAATTTCCCGGAGGGTATATACATTATGGAAACCAAACAGTATCAGATCGTAGACAGCGTCGAAGCACTACACAGCGCCATCGCTCGTGTAAGAGCCGCACAAAAGGTATTTGCAACCTACACCCAAGAGCAGGTTGACAAAATCTTTTTGGCAGCCGCTTCTGCTGCTGACAAGGCAAGAATCAGCCTTGCAAAGCAAGCTGTTGCCGAAACCGGCATGGGCATTGTGGAAGACAAGGTAATCAAAAACCACTATGCCGCCGAGTACATCTACAACGCATACAAGGAAACCAAAACCTGTGGCGTAATTGAAGAAGACAAGGCATTCGGCATTACCAAGATCGCAGAACCCATTGGTGTTGTTGCGGCAGTTATTCCCACAACCAACCCCACCTCTACCGCAATCTTTAAGTGCCTGCTCGCACTCAAAACCCGCAATGCTATTATTATCCGCCCTCACCCCAGAGCAAAGAACTGCACCATTGCAGATGCAAAGCACATTCTCGAAGCAGCAGTTGCAGCAGGCGCTCCCGAAGGCATCATCGATTGGATCGACGTTCCCTCACTTGAGATGACCAACACGGTTATGAAGGAGGCAGACATCATCCTTGCAACCGGTGGCCCCGGCATGGTTAAGGCAGCTTACTCCTCGGGCAAGCCTGCTCTCGGTGTAGGCGCCGGCAACACTCCCGCAATCATCGATGAGAGCGCAAACATCCTTTTGGCTGTCAGCTCCATCATTCACTCCAAAACCTTCGATAACGGTATGATCTGCGCATCTGAGCAATCCGTTATCGTTCACGAAAACATCTACGACACCGTTAAGGCTGAATTTGCCGCACGCGGTTGCTACTTCCTCAATCCTCAAGAGACCGAAAAGGTTCGCAAGACCATCCTCATCAACGGCGCACTCAATGCAAAGATCGTTGGTCAAAAGGCTGTTCGCATTGCTGAGCTCGCAGGCGTTACCGTTCCCGCAGGCACCAAGATCCTCATCGGTGAGGTTGAAAGCGTAGACCTCTCTGAGGAATTCGCACACGAAAAGCTCTCCCCCGTTCTCGCTATGTACAAGGTCAAGAGCTTTGAAGAAGCACTTGACAAAGCAGACAAGCTCGTTGAAGACGGCGGCTTCGGTCACACCTCCTCCCTCTACATCAACGAAGTAACCGAAAAAGAAAAGCTCGCAGCATACGCGGCAAGAATGAGAACCTGCCGCATCCTCGTTAACACCCCCTCCGCTCACGGCGGTATCGGCGACCTTTACAACTTCAAGCTTGCCCCCTCCCTTACCTTGGGTTGCGGCTCTTGGGGCGGTAACAGTGTATCCGAAAACGTAGGTGTTAAGCACCTGCTCAACATTAAGACAGTAGCAGAGAGGAGAGAAAATATGCTTTGGTTCAGAGCACCTGAAAAGATCTATATTAAAAAGGGTTGCCTCCCCGTAGCTCTCGACGAACTGAGAACTGTTAGAGGCGCAAAAAAAGCGTTTATCGTAACCGATACCTTCCTTTATCAAAACGGCTACACCAAGCCGATTACCGATAAGCTGGACGAAATGGGCATTCAACACACCACATTCTTTAACGTTCAGCCCGACCCCACCCTTGCAAACGCAACCGAGGGTGCGGCTCAAATGAGAGCATTCCAACCCGACACCATCATCGCTCTTGGCGGTGGCTCCGCAATGGACGCAGCAAAGATCATGTGGGTCCTCTACGAGCATCCCGAAGCAGACTTTATGGATATGGCAATGCGCTTTATCGATATCCGTAAGAGAGTTTACACCTTCCCCAAGATGGGCGAAAAGGCATACTTCATTGCTGTTCCCACCTCTGCAGGTACCGGCTCCGAGGTAACTCCCTTTGCCGTTATCACCGACGAAAAGACCGGTGTTAAGTATCCCCTTGCAGACTACGAGCTCCTGCCCAACATGGCAATCATCGATACCGACTTCCATATGTCCGCTCCTCGCGGTCTGACTGCAGCTTCCGGTATTGACGCAGTTACCCACGCAGTTGAAGCTTACGTTGCAATGCTTGCAACCGACTACACCGACGGTCTTGCACTCCAAGCGCTCAAGAACATCTTTAAGTATCTGCCCCGCGCTTATGAGAACGGTCAGGTTGACGTTGAAGCACGCGAAAAGATGGCAAACGCCGCTACCATTGCAGGTATGGCATTTGCAAACGCATTCCTTGGCATCTGCCACTCCATGGCCCACAAGCTCGGTGCTTTCCACCACCTGCCTCACGGCGTTGCAAACGCCTTGATGATTGAAGAAGTTATTCGCTTCAATGCAAGCGAAGCTCCCACAAAAATGGGTACCTTCTCTCAATACGATCATCCCCACACCCTTGCTCGCTATGCTGAAATTGCAGACGCTCTCGGCCTTGGCGGCAACACCGAAGAAGAAAAGCTCGAAAACCTTATCAAGGCAATCAACAACCTCAAGGCTCGCGTTGGTATTAAGGAAACCATTAAGGACTACGGCATTGACGAGGCAGACTTCATCGCTCGTCTTGACGACATGGTTGAGCAAGCATTTGATGACCAATGCACCGGTGCAAACCCCCGTTACCCACTGATGAGCGAGCTCAAGCAAATGTACCTCAACGCTTACTACGGCAAGCACTTTGTTGAGGAAAAGATGCCCGCAAAGAACCTTGACGTTGCTACTCCCGACGCCATCAAGGCTCCCTATCGCAAGGGCAAAAAAGCCTAATTCAAGGAGGACATTACCATGAATCTTGATAGAGTAATTGCAGTAAGAAATAATAAGACCATCTACCGCGATGGCGACAGATGCATTAAGGTATTCAGCAAAGAATACTCCAAGGCTGACGTACTCAACGAGGCCCTCAACCAAGCAAGAATCGAAGAGACCGGCCTCAACATTCCCAAGATCCTTGAGGTTACCATGATCGATGGTAAGTGGGCGATCGTTTCCGAGTTCATCAAGGGCAAAACCTTGGCTCAACTGATGGAAGAAGACTCTGAGAGAAAAGAAGAATACATCAATCTCTTGGTAGACCTTCAAATCGGTGTTCACTCCAAGACCTGTCCCCTTTTGAATAAGCTTAAGGACAAAATGAACAGAAAGATCTCTCAAACCGATCTGGATGCAACCACCCGTTATGACCTGCACACCCGTCTTGAGAGCATGCCCAAGCACAACAAGGTATGCCACGGTGACTTTAACCCCTCCAACATTATTGTTGCCGAGGATGGAACACCTTACATTCTCGACTGGTCTCATGCAACACAAGGCAATGCATCTGCCGACGTAGCACGTACCTACCTGCTCTTCTGGCTCAACGGTGACGTTGAAGGTGCCGAAGCGTACCTGAACACCTTCTGCAAAAAGAGCGACACCGCAAAGCAATACGTTCAAAAATGGATGCCCATTGTAGCCGCTTCTCAATCGGTTAAGGGCAACGAAAAGGAACGCGAGCTTTTGATGAGCTGGGTCAGCGTTGTCGATTACCAATAATTGATTACACTTTCGCAAGGCGGGGGAATTTTTCCCCCGCCGATACCCCTAATTTATAGAATATTGTGAGGTAAAACAAAATGCTTAAAATTACAGTTTGTATCGGTAGCTCCTGCCACATCAAAGGCTCTCGTCAAGTAGTAGAGCAGCTGCAACGTTTGGTTGCCGAAAACAACCTTGGCGACAAAGTAGAGCTCAGCGGCACATTTTGCATGGGCAAATGCCAGCTTGGCGTTTGCGTAACGGTAAACGATACCTTCCACTCCGTTACTCCCGAAACAGTAGGCGAGTTCTTCGCAAACGAAGTATTGGCAAAGGTGTAAGATCATGTTGTTTGTTCAAATTTGTGTGGGTTCTTCCTGCTACCTCAAAGGGTCGGCAGATCTTGTAGAACTGTTTGAAAGTTCGATCAAAGAATATAACATCGAGGATGAGGTTGTACTTTCCGGTAGCTTTTGCATCGGCAAGTGCAACCGCGTCGGCGTTACTGTGCAGATCAACGATGACGTCCACGTAGGTGTTACAAGAGAGAATTTTAGAGAATTTTTCAAGAAAAACATTCTTGACGTATTAGAAAATGAAAGGAAGTGACGAATATGGCTAACTGTTTAACACTTAAAAAATCAAACTGCAAAAACTGCTACAAGTGTATTCGTCACTGCCCCGTAAAGGCAATTCGCTTTTCGGGCAACCAGGCACACATCATTGGCAATGAGTGCATTCTTTGCGGACATTGCTTTGTTGTTTGCCCCCAAAACGCAAAAGAGATTGTTGACGGCACCGAAAAGGCGCGCGTGCTTTTGCAAAGCGGTGACCCCGTTGTGGTCAGCTTGGCTCCCTCGTTTATTGCAAACTACAAGGGCGTTGGCATTGAATCGATGCGCAAAGCTCTCAAAAAGCTCGGCTTTTTTGACGTAGAGGAAACCGCGATCGGTGCAACCATCGTCAAAACCGAATACGAGCGTATGCTGCGTGAGGAAGACAGAGATATCGTCATTTCCTCTTGCTGTCACTCCATCAACCTGCTCATCCAAAAGCAGTTCCCCGCTCTTTTGCAATACCTTGCTAACGTAATGTCGCCCATGCAGGCACATTGCGACGATATCAAAAAGAGAATCCCCAACGCAAAGACCGTATTCATCGGCCCCTGCGTTGCAAAAAAAGATGAGGCTGAATACTACGAAGGCATTGTAGACGCCGTTCTCACCTTTGAAGAATTGACCAACTGGTTCAAGGCAGAAGGCATTGAGTTGGAAAAGGAAATGGACAGCTCCCCCGAGAGCCGTGCACGCTTCTTCCCCACCACCGGCGGCGTACTCAAGACCATGGCACAAGACGCTCCCGGCTTTACCTACCTCGCTCTTGACGGTGTTGAAAACTGTATTGCAGCACTCAAGAACATTGAGAACGGAAACGTTCACAAATGCTTTATTGAAATGTCGGCGTGTGTTGGCAGCTGTGTTGGCGGCCCCGTTATGGAAAAATACCATATGTCCGACCCCGTAAGAGATTACATCACCATCGCGCAATATGCAGGCGAGCGCGACTTTGCCGTAGAGCAACCCGCTCACGAGACCCTGAAGAAGAACTTCTCCATGATCGAGCGCAAATTGCCGCTGCCCAGCGATATGGAGATCATGTCTGTCCTCCGTCAAATGGGCAAATTCAAGCCCTCGGACGAGCTCAACTGCGGCTCTTGCGGCTACAACTCCTGCCGTGAAAAGGCAATTGCCATCATTCAAGGCAAGGCCGAAATTTCGATGTGTCTGCCCTACCTCAAGGACAAGGCAGAAAGCTTCTCCGAAACCATTGTTAACAATACTCCCGACGGTCTTATCGTTCTTAACGAAAACCTCGAGGTTCAACAAATTAACAATGCGGCACGCAAAATCATGAACATTCGCGCAGCCTCCGACGTTCTCGGCGAGCCCGTTATCCGTATTCTTGACCCCACCGCGTTCATTCAAGTCAGAAACAGCGGCAGAACCGTGCGCGACCAACGTACCTACCTTGCCGAGTACAAAAAGTACGTTAAGCAAACCGTTGTTTACGATCCCGATTCGCGTATGCTCATTGGTATTATGCGCGACATTACCGACGCTGAGTTTGATAGAGAAAAGAAAGCGCGCATCAACAAGCAAACCGTTGAGGTAGCCGACACCGTTGTTGAAAAGCAAATGAGAATCGTTCAAGAGATCGCATCTTTGTTGGGCGAGACCGCCGCAGAGACCAAGATCGCACTCACAAAACTGAAGGAGTCTATTGGCGATGAATGATTTGTGTGCAGATATCGGATATAAAAGCATTAACCACGTTGGCGAAGAGCTTTGCGGTGACCACGTAGACGTTGTGGAAGAAAACGAAAATTCCACAGTCATCGTTTTGGCGGACGGTCTCGGCTCGGGTGTTAAGGCGAGCATCCTCTCCACCCTCACCTCCAAGATCATCTCCACCATGATGGCAGCAGGCCTCCCCATTGAGGAGTGCGTCTCTACCATTGCAGGTGCTCTGCCCGTGTGTTCGGTGCGCGGCGTGGCATACTCCACGTTTACCATTATTCACCTTTTGAATAATGAAGTTGCCGAGATCATTCAGTACGATAATCCGCAGGTCATTATCATTCGCAATTTCGAGATCTACGATTATCCCAAGACCGAAATGCATATCGGCGGCAAGAAAATATACAAATCCACCATCAGACTGCAAGAGGATGACGTCTTTATCGCAATGAGCGACGGTTGCCCTCACGCAGGCATGGGTGGCAAATATAACTTTGGTTGGAAAAGAGAGGACATTGCAGGATATATGCAAGCCTTGGTAGCCGGCGGCTACACCGCCAAAAACCTTTCTACAATGTTGGTTGACGAGTGCGATAACCTCTACGGTCACAAGCCGGGTGATGACACCACAGCCTGCGTTGTAAAAATTAGAAAGAGAGAGCCGATGAACATCCTCTTCGGTCCTCCCTCCAACCGTGACGATGCCAACCGCATGATGTCCCTCTTCTTCTCCAAGGAAGGCAAACACATCATTTGCGGCGGCACCACCTCTTCTATCGCGGCAAAATACCTTGGCAAGCCCGTGCGCGCGAGCCTCAGCTTTGAGCGCAGCGACATTCCCCCCATCGCTCACATCGAGGGCGTTGACCTGGTTACCGAGGGCGTTATTACCATGAACCGCGTAATTGAATACGCCAAGGATTACCTCGGCGAAAACGCGCGGTACGAAGAATGGAACTTTAAAAAAGACGGCGCATCGCTGATCAGTCGTCTGCTCTTTGAAGAAGCCACCGACATCAACTTTTACGTGGGCAAAGCGATCAACCCCGCCCACCAAAACCCTGACCTGCCCATTAACTTTAACATCAAGATGAATCTTGTTTCGGAGCTTTCTACGTGTTTAAAAAAAATGGGTAAGCGTATTAAGGTAAGTTATTTCTAATGAAGGAGTTAAAAAATGCGTAAATTTGATACAAAGGTACAGCATTTGAAATATAAGGTTTTGCGCGAGGTTGCTCGCCTGGCATGGGAAAACAAGCTTTTGGAAAACGTAATGGACATTCCCCAAAAGCTTGCCCCCGGCAAGGTGCCCACCATGCGTTGCTGTGTCTATAAAGAAAGAGCCATTCTCGGTGAACGCGTTAAGATTGCTATGGGTGGCGACAAAAACAACCCCAACGTAATTGAGGTCATTGACATCGCCTGCGATGAATGCCCCGTTGGCGGTTACGAGGTTACCAACGCTTGCCGCGGTTGCTTGGCACACCGTTGCGAGGACGTTTGTAAGTTTGGCGCACTCACCTTTGATAGCAATCACGTAGCACACATCGACAAATCCAAATGCCGTGAGTGCGGCGCGTGTGCAAAGGTTTGCCCCTACACCGCTATCGTTAGCCGCAAGCGCCCCTGCCAAAACGCTTGCAAGGTAAAAGCGATCGCTATGAACGAAGAAAAGGCCGCTACCATTGATAACTCCAAATGCATTCAATGCGGTGCTTGCGTATATCAATGTCCCTTTGGCGCAATCAGCGATAAATCCTATATTTTGAACGCGATCGACATTCTCAAAAAGAGCGAGCGCAACACACAAAATGACGGTTGCAGAGTATATGCCGTTGTTGCACCCTCTATTTCCAGCCAGTTCTCTTATGCAAAGCTCGGTCAAGTCATTACCGGCTTGAAGAAGCTCGGCTTCCATGACGTTATCGAGGCTGCTCTCGGTGCCGATATGGTTGCTATGGCAGAGGCAAAGGAGCTCTCCGAAAAGGGACTCCTCACCAGCTCCTGCTGCCCTGCATTCGTTCAATACATCAAATCCACCTTCCCGCAGCTTGTTGAGCACATCTCGCACAATATGTCCCCCATGACAGTGCTTGCAAAGTATATTAAGGAGACCACTCCCGGCGCAAAGGTCATCTTTATCGGTCCTTGCACCGCAAAGAAGGCGGAGGCACAGCTCGAATCTGTTAAGCCTTACGTAGACACCGTGCTCACCTTTGAGGAGCTCCAAGCGCTCTTTGACAGCCGCGACTTTGACCTTTCCACCTTTGAGGAAGGCGTTCTTGACAATGCCTCCTACTTTGGACGTATCTTTGCACGCAGCGGCGGTCTTACCGATGCAGCAGTGCAGGCAATGAAGGAACAAAACATCAACTTTGAGATCAAGCCCGTTGTTTGTGACGGTATTGAGGCTTGCCGTATGGCTCTGCTCAAATTGAGCAAGGGTGTGCTTGACGGCAACTTTATTGAGGGTATGGCTTGTATTGGCGGTTGTATTGCCGGTGCAGGATGCCTCACCCACGGTGAAAAGAACAAGGCAGAAGTCGATAAATACGGTCGCGAAGCACTTGAAAAGAATATCACCGATGCAATTTCACTTTTGAAATAATTAATTTGTCAATCACATATATCAAACTATAAACACCACACAGAAAGGATTTTTCCTATGA
>JAGBSQ010000177.1 GCA_017631775.1 Clostridia bacterium
GGGATAAGTCTGATAAATACATCGATCTTCAAAATAAAATTGTTCGAGAGCGACTCTCCGGTTTGCGCGTAGTAAGAGCTTTCAACAATGAAAAGAGAGAACACAGTCGCGCAAAATTTGCAACCGAAGAAATGGCAAAATATATGATCCGCGCAAACACACGCGGCGGCATGGTCGATCCCTTTGCTATGCTACTTTTGAATCTTGCTACTGTTGCCGTGATCTGTGTTGCCGGAATACGGGCAGATACCGGAGCAGGCCTCGGAGCGGGTGGTGTCATTGCCCTTTTGCAATATATCGGTATGATTTCGGGGGCGCTGATCAATATTTCTTGGGAGCTTGCTTGGCTTCCCAAGGTAAAGGTATCGGCAAGACGTTTGAGTGAAGTTCTCACAAGTCCGGACGAGGAATGTATTGCTATAGGCGAGGGCGAGAACCCCAATGGCTTTGCTATTGAAATTTGCAACCTCTCCTTTGCGTATCCCGAATCTAACAAAAACGTTATCGAAAACCTATCACTGAGTATAAGGGAAGGCGAACACATCGCTCTTATTGGTGGAACCGGCAGCGGCAAAAGCACGCTTATAAAGCTCCTCTCGGGTCTGTTTGAGCCGAGCGAAGGAGATATCTTCTTGGGTGGCGCGTCTTACCGCCATATGCGCAAATGCGACGTTCGCGAGCACTTTTCCGTTGCTCTTCAAAGGGCACAAATTTATGAAGGGAGTATTCGCGAAAACATTAAAATGGGTAATCCCGATGCCACCGATGCCGAGGTTTACGAGGTCCTTCGACTGTCCAAAATGGCTGATTTTACCGATTCTCATCCCGAGGGGTTGGACTATCTTCTGGTCGGGCGCGGTCAAAATGTCAGCGGCGGTCAAAGACAAAGACTGAATATGGCAAGAACGGTTATCAAAAATGCCGACGTTTACATCTTTGACGACAGCTTTAGCGCACTGGACTTTTTGACCGAAAGCGAGATCAAGGAGAATTACGCACCTCTCCTCTCGGGGAAAAGCCGCATCGTTGCCACGCAACGCATCAGCACGGCAATGAGTGCCGACCGCATATATGTAATGGATAAGGGCAAGATCATCGGCGTTGGAACACACAATGAACTGCTTGAGTCTTGCACCGTGTATCGCGAGATCGCCGACTCCCAGCTTGGTACACACAGAAGGGAGGAAAATAGGTAATGAAAAAGAAACAAAAAGATAAAAAGCTCAGCACCGGTGGCGTTGTTTTGCGCATTATGAAGGACTCTTTGGGAATTTTGCATTGGTTGCTTCTCGCCACTGTATTGAGCATAGGCTCTGCTTACCTTGCTATGAGCGCTCCCGAAATTTTGGGAGACCTGACCAATCAAATATACGATTTGGCAGATAAGGGAATTACAATAGATATGCCGTTGTTTTATCGGCGTATTATTGTTCTTGCCGTTGTATATCTTTTGTCGGCCGGTCTCGGCGCATTGACAAAAGCCGTTATGAATTATTCCGTGAGCAGCTTCTTCACCTGCCGAATCAGAGTGAAGATGAGCGAAAAAATTGCAAAAATTCCCATCAAGACGGTTGACAGCACCCCAAACGGTGAAATCATTTCGCGTATGACAAATGACGTCTCTATTATGGGTGGCTCTATACACGATATATTCGGCGTCATCATCAACGGCGTTATTCAGCTTGTGATGATCTCGATTATCATTTTTACACAGGACGCTATTATGGCGTTGGCGGTTATCGTTTTTGTTCCTCTTTCTTTGGTGCTGTCGGCAATCCTTGCATCCAAAAGTGAAAAGCACTTCGATGAATCGAGAGCACTTTCGGGAAAGCTGTACAGCATTTGTGAGGAGAACCTATCCTGCTTTGATGCCGTAAAGATTTTCTCTGTCGAAAAATCGCAGAACAAAAAGTACAAAGAAGTCACGCAAAAGTACACCACGCACTCTCAAAATGGATACTTCATCTCCGGACTTGTCAGCCCTATTGTCGGTCTTATCCACAACCTTTCCTATGTGGTGATATGCGTTATAGGCGCATATTTGGTAATCAACGGACGCGTAGACGTTGGCGCGCTTGTTGCGTTTATAATGTACACCAAACTGTTTTCGGGGCCCTTGGAATCGATCGCTAACGGAATGTCTATGATACAGTCAACCGTTGCTTCGGCAAGAAGAGTGTATGACTATCTGGACAGCGAGGAGATGGAAGAGATAGAGCCCACAGGGAAGGTCAACGTGCGCGGCGAGGTGCAGTTTGAGGACGTAAGCTTTTCTTACGTTGCCGATAAGCCGCTCATAGAGCATCTCAATATTCACGTTCAGCCCGGACAAAAGGTAGCCATCGTAGGACCCACAGGCGGAGGAAAAACAACTATCGTCAATCTTTTGATGCGGTTTTATGACTCTGTTTCCGGCAAGATTTTGGTAGACAGCAAAGATATCACCGAAATGAACCGCGCGGAAGTGCGCGAAATGTTCGGCATGGTACTGCAAGACACAATGCTCTTCTCGGGCAGTGTTTACGATAACATTGCCTACGGCAAAGAGGGGGCAGAGCGTAAAGAAGTTATGTTGGCGGCTCAAAAAGCACATATCGATAGCTTTATTGATGCGCTTCCCAACGGATACGATACCGAAATCAACGAGGATAGCACAAACATCAGCGCGGGGCAAAAGCAGCTTTTGACCATTGCAAGAGCCTATCTCTCCGATAGACCCATCCTTATTCTTGATGAGGCGACCAGTAACGTTGATAC
>JAGBSQ010000178.1 GCA_017631775.1 Clostridia bacterium
TGGGAGTTTCGAGCTTGGTGAATTGAGGATATTTTGCAATCAGATCTTCAATGGTAACGGTGGGGTTACCGTTTGCATCGGTGGTGAGGTATTCAAGAGCCTTGCCGCCAACAAAGCCGCGAATGAGGGTTTCGGTGTCGCCTTCCTTCTTAACAAACTCAACAATAAACCATCTGGTTCCGTCAACGGTGCCGGTTGCAACTACCTTAATAGCCTTAATGCTATCGGGGGTCTTGCCGGATTGAGGATTGGAGAGGCTGTTGCTTGCTTCGCCGTCTGCAGGGAATACAGGCTCACGGCGAATGGTGATGGTAGCTTCTTTAAGAACGTAGTACATCATACCGCCTTCAACCTTGGTAAAGGTGGGGTAGTGTGCCAACAGATCGTCAAGGGTCATGTCGCCGGTGGTGTTGGAGAGATAATCGGAACTGATGTAACCGAACTTGTACTCGCTGGGAACGCCGTCCTTATCGGATTCAACTCTTACAACAATGTAGCTCCATTCCATGCCGTTTACGGTACCGGTCTTAAGAACAGTAACCTTAACGCCATCGGAGAGGCTCATGATAATGGTGGACTCGGTGTTGGGAGCTTTGCGGAAGTTTACTTTGCCGCCTTGGTCAACCTTAACGTACTTTTCAACGCCGGTCTCGCCGTTTACAGCGGTAAAGAGATTTTCGTAAGCGGTGGTATCGTCGGGATCCTTAACCTTTTCGTCGTTCAGGCAAGCAGCAGATACGTAGTAGGTCTTTTGTTCGCCGTTCTTTATGTATTGAACTCTGTGCCATGCGCCGTTGGTAGCAACAACGGTAACTTCATCGTTGAGCTTAAAGGAACCAACTGCGGTGGAGAAATCTGCATCGGTGGGGTAGAGACGAACGTTGATGGTTTGTGCATTTGCATACATTACCTTGGAGCCGCCGGTGATCTCTACAAAATCGGTGCCGAGAATGTTGATCTCGGTAACGCTCGCTTTGGAAACGTAACCCTTGAGCTCGCCGTACTCAACGTAGTACCAAGAGGTGCTTTGCTTTGTGCAGTGCAGAGCGGTCTCCTTTGCGATAGAAGCCAAAGCGGTGCTTGTGCCGGAAGCTTCTTGACGGAGCTTAACGTCGGAAATGGAGTAAACGTTCTTATCTACTTCCTGCCAAGTAATGGCGGGGGGATTGTTTGTGTTTTCGCCGGGAGTTGTTTGGTTTGTGGGGGGATTTTGGTTGGGCTCGGTTCCACCGTGCTGGTTTTGGTTTTGCACACGGCAAGAAGCCAGAGCGGTTGCGCTCATCAATCCCGCCAAAAGCAGGGCTACAATTCTCTTTTTCATCATTTTCTCGTTGCGTCCTTTCTGTTACAAAAAATCGTTTATCGACAGGGAGCCTATGCTCCGCTAAGTATCCAAGTATAAGTATATCATATAATAATATACTTGTCAATGAATTTTGTTCGATTTTTTTAAAAAAATGAAAATATTTTGCGCTTTTTTCACGCTTTTTCGCAACTTTGTATAGGACGGCAAAATCTGCACAAAATAATTGCCACGGAGGTGACGGTTTATGAGTGGTAACGTAATAAAAACAGAGGCCGAAATTTTTGCCGCAGCCTCGGTCGTTGGGGGCAAAGAATATGCAGGACCTCTTGGAGAATTGTTCGATTTACATGACCCATCCGACCGTTTTGGCATGAATACGTGGGAGCGCGCCGAGAGCGAAATGCAACGCCTCTCCCTCAATACAGCCCTTGCCAAAGGGAGCGCAAAACCGGGGGATGTCGGCGTGCTTTTTGCAGGAGATTTGCTCAACCAATGTGTGGGCTCGGCATACGGATTGCAGGACTTTGGCATTCCTTATATCGGTCTTTACGGTGCTTGCTCGACCTGTGCCGAGGGGCTTTTGTTATCCTCGCTTTTTGCAAGCTACGGAATGTGTAAAATCGCCGCAACGGTGACCTCTTCGCACTATTGCTCTGCCGAGCGGCAGTACCGTTCTCCTTTGGAATACGGCGCGCAAAGAGCCCCAACCGCGCAATGGACGGTTACGGGAGCCGGCGCGTTTCTTGTGCGAAAGCCGAATGGCGAAGCGCAAAAAAATCAGGGCAGAGCCATTGTTCGCCAATGCCTGATCGGTCGTGTGCAGGATAGCGGCGTGTCAGATGCCGCCAACATGGGCGCGGCAATGGCGCCTGCCGCGCTCGATACGCTTTGCCGCTTTTTTGCAGAGACAAAAAAGACCCCTCAGGACTACAACCTGATCCTTACGGGTGACCTTGGCTTTGAGGGCGGAGATATTCTTTGTTCTTTGATGCGAGCCGAGGGATACAACATCGGTTCTGTTTACAACGATTGCGGCAGAATGATCTATAACAGAGAGGCACAAGACGTTCACGGCGGTGGTTCGGGGTGTGGGTGTGCGGCAACGGTCTTTGCCGCAAGCATTTTGCCGAGAATAAAGCGGGGAGAGCTTTCGCGCATTCTCTTTTTGGCAACGGGAGCCATGATGAGCCCCGATAGCCTCAAGCAGGGGCAAAAAATTCTTGCGGTGGCGCACCTACTCGAGGTCGAACACAAATGAAAGGAGAGGCCCAATGGATTTGCTATTGACATATTTGCGCGCCTTTTTGGTTGGAGGCATTTTTTGTGTGATCGCGCAAGTTCTCATCGACCGCACAAAGCTCACGCCTGCGCGCATTCTTGTAAGCTACGTTGTGGTGGGCGTGGTGCTTGGCGGCATTGGCGTTTATCAACCGCTGGTTGATTTTGCGGGAGCAGGCGCGACGGTTCCCCTCACAGGGTTTGGCTATCTCATCGCCAAAGGGGTCAGGGAGGCAGTCGACAAAGAAGGCCTTCTCGGCGCCCTTACGGGCGGACTTCGTGCATCTGACGGAGGCATTGCCGCGGCGCTTGTATTTGGATACTTGGCTTGCTTGATTTCAAAGGGAAAACCGAAAAACTAAACAGAGGGCGACCGTCGGTCGCCCTCTGTTTGTTTTGTTATTAACTCAAA
>JAGBSQ010000179.1 GCA_017631775.1 Clostridia bacterium
ACCACCTTCGTATACGTAACGCACGACCAGGTAGAGGCTATGACCATGGCTACCAGAATCGTTGTTATGAAGGATGGTCTCATTCAACAAGTTGATACTCCTCAAACTCTGTACGATAACCCTGTTAACATCTTCGTAGCAGGCTTCATTGGCACTCCTCAAATGAACTTCCTCAACGGTTCTCTTGTTAAGAAGGAAGACGGTGTTTACTTCGTATATGAAGGCAACGAACTCAAGCTGCCCGAAGAAAAGGCAAATGCAGAAGCTCTGCAAGAGTACATCGGCCAAGAAGTTGTTGCAGGCTTGCGTCCCGAGTGCATCCACGATGATGAACTCTCCATCTCCAAGTGCGAAGGCGCAACCGTTGAGTGTGACGTTGACGTTACCGAGCTTATGGGTGCAGAAATTTACCTCTACCTCACCGTTGGTGAAGAGGGTAGACTCACCGCTCGCGTTTCTTCCAGATCCACCACCCGTGCCGGTGAAAAGATCACCGTTGGTTTCGATATGGACAGAATGCACTTCTTCGATAAGGACACTGAGCGTTGCTTCCTGCACTAATTCAAATTTGAATAACAAAAAGGCTTCACATTGTGAAGCCTTTTTTGTCTTATCTTTTATTCTCCAACGCCTTTATCAAATTCTTTGCATAAACGCAAAATCCTTCGGTGTTGGGGTGCAGATCATCTGCAAAATAGGTCATTTCGTGGGGGATCATTTGCAAACCGTCAATGACTGTAATACCAAACTGATGCGCCGCATCGGCAATGGTGGCGTTGACCTCGCGAACGTGTCCAAAGGGGAGCTGAATGGTATCAAAATCACCGCACCAAATGGGGGTAATGACGTAGATTTGCGCCTCGGGGAAGAGACGGAGAACCTTCTTGATGTAGTCCTCGCAGCGCAAATGAATGGCATCGAGCGAGTGGAAGCGGCGCGCATCGTTTGTGCCAAAGGCAACAAATACGGTGTCGGGTTCAAACTCACCGCGGTCAAGCGTGGTGGGTTCCAAAAACGAGCCGCCAACGCCTTGAATAACGCTCTCGGCATTGAAGTGATCACTAACTTGATAAGCATAGGAAAGGGTATTGATATCCGAATTCCAACCCTGCGTAATGGAATCTCCAAGGAAGAGGAACTTTCGGGAGAACTCGTGCGGTCTTGCCACAGCATCATCGGCAATTTCAAGCAAACGAATGCCGGCAATTACATCGTGGCAGGGTAGGTGAATGGTAACACGGTGCAGCTTTTCGTTGTTCGAAACGTTCACAAGGGTGTCTTCACCTTCGGTGGAAAAGCGATGCTCGGTCAGCACGCCATCTACCTTTACTTCGTATTTGCCTGTAACGGTGGGGCGGAACTTTACCCACGGCGAGTCGGTCCAAAAGTCAAGGCGAACACCCGTCGAGGTTTTTGCATTGCCGTAAATAAAGTTGTCAATTAAGGAGTACGCCTCGAGCTGAGAAGGGGTCATTTTGCAAAAATGAACACCGTCCACGTTTTCCCAAATTTGCATAGCTCCTACGGTAACGCTCTCAATTTGCTTAAAAGAAAGTCTCATAAAATCCTCCCAAAATCAATCAACGCTGGGGAGCGTTACGTCCATTTTGCCAATATTCGAAATAACGATCACCGTTTCCAAAGCCATTCCACCGGTGTAAAGGATCATTTCAATGGTACAAGAATCCTTTTCCAATGTAATGGTAACGTTTTTGCAGCCATCAAATTCAACGCCTTCTTTTTGGCGGTAGACGTTTTTCTTGCCTTCAACCTCTTCGTAATTCTCAAGGTTGATTAAATTCTTGAACATTTCACTGTCTTGAATACCGGAGAGCAAATTGTCAGCATCCAAAGCGCTTTCTGTCTTTGTCCATTTCCCATTGCTGTCCTTGGCGTATGTATATTGTTTGTCGCCAACCTTTTCGATGTAAGATTCCGAAATAAAGTTTGCTGCGGGAATATGCTGAACGTCTCCGTCCACCTCACAGGTCAGGGCAACGGCGCCGAAAATCGGAATGCCCGAAAGCACGATATCCATTTGAAAATTCTGCTTTTTCATAATCTTGAGCGCAAATTTTTCAAGCGGATGAATAGATGCATTCACGATAACAATCGAAAGAACTGTGGCAAGGCACAAAACTGCCGCCACAATGGCCAGTATTATTTTTTTGTTTTTGGTTAGCTTTTTCATGCTTCCTCCCCAAAATATCAAGGATGGGTTTATTATAACACACATTTTTAAAAAATGCAATAGATTGCGAAAAAAGGGAAGAAAATAGCACCTTCGGTCGCAAAAAAATCGTAAAATATACGGTTTTGTGCACGAGATGCAGTATTTATGCACGAAATGCGCAAAGCTATCTTGCAAACACAAAAAATATATGATATAATATAATGTTGGAAGAATATCAAAAGCAGAGGTGCAATATGGCAAAAGATTTGCAAAGCTTTCAAAAAAGCAAAGATTTTTTAGTTTGTATCGACAGTGACGGATGTGCGATTGACTCCATGAACATCAAGCACATCAACTGCTTCGGCCCCCGCATGGTAGACGAGTGGGATTTGCATAATTGGTCTTGTGAAATTTTGGAAAGATGGAATTATGTAAATCTGTTTTCGCTCACTCGCGGCATCAACCGCTTTAAGGGCTTGATCAAGGCGCTCAAGGAGATTAACGAAAAGTACGTCAAAATTGAAGATTTGGCGAGCTTGGAAAATTGGGTGGAGACCACCAACGAGCTTTCCAACAATTCGCTCTCCAAAGCCATCGAAAAAAATCCCCAAAGCGTATGCCTCAAAAAGGCGCTGTCTTGGAGCAATCAGGTAAACGCTTCTATCAAACAGTTGCCCGAATCTGAGGTTCTTCCTTTTGCAATGGTCAAAGAGGCCTTGATGTTTGCTCACCAAAGGGCAGATATTGCCATTGTTTCCAGCGCAAATTTGGGCGCCATTATGGACGAGTGGCAAAGACACGAGCTGCTTCCGCACGTCGATCTTGTTTTGGCGCAGGATGCAGGAACCAAGGCATATTGCATTCAAGAACTGCTCAAAAAAGGATATGACAAAAAGAAGGTCGTTATGTGCGGCGATGCTCCCGGCGATATGGATGCGGCAAAGGTAAACGGCGTATTCTATTATCCTATCAAGGTCAACCTTGAAAAGGAATCTTGGAGCGAGTTTATTGACGTTGGCTTTGATAAACTTGTAGAGGGAACCTACGAGGGTGCATATCAAAACCAAAAAAACGATGAGTTCATTAAAAACCTTTCAAAATAAATTGTTTTAACAAAAAGGAGAACGGTATGGTAGATTTAAGAGCCAATCCTTATCATCTTGGTGATGAGGATATCAAGTGGGTCAAGGATACGATCCGCGAGATGAGCAACGAAGAAAAAGTAGGTCAGCTTTTCTTCCAATTAACTGCAGGTATAGATGAAAATTACCTCAAAGAGTTGATGGAAAAGTATCACCTGGGCGGTTGCAGATATAACAATATGCCCGGCGTCGTTGTTCAAAATCAAAACAGAATGCTGCAAAAGTATGCAAAGGTTCCCGTTTTTATCGCGTGTAATACCGAAAACGGCGGCAAAGGCGCCTGTGCCAACGGCACCTACATTGGCAGCGGCATTAAGATCGGTGCTACACAAAAGGCCGAGCATGCTTACAACTTGGGCAAATTTGCAAACGTTGAGGCAAGAGCGCTGGGCTGCAACATGGCGTTCTCTCCCGTTTGTGACATTCACTACAACTGGGAAAACCAAGAGATCATCAACCGCGCATTCGGCAATGACGTAGAGCGCGTTGCAACCATGAGCAAGGCCTATATGGATGGCCTGCACACCGTCCAAAACTTCTCTTGCGTAGCAAAGCACTTCCCGGGCAACGGTCAAGACTTCAGAGACGCGCACCTCTCCAACAACATCAATGAGTTTGGGGAAGAGCAGTGGATGGAGACCTACGGTCACGTTTACAAAACCTTGATCGAGGGCGGCCTTGACGGCATTATGGGCGGCCATATTATGATGCCCACCTACATGAGAGAGCAAAACCCCGACATTAAAGACGAAGAAATGCTCCCCGCAACCCTTTGCAAGGAGATCATGACCGGTCTTTTGCGCGACAAGCTCGGCTTTAACGGCATGGTTGTTACCGATGCCAGCCACATGGTTGCAATGACCAATAGAATGACCCGTAAGGAAATGCTGCCCCTGTGCATCAATGCAGGCTGTGATATGTTCCTGTTCTTCAACGATCCCGAGGAAGACTTCAACACCATGCTCGAGGCATACACCACCGGCGTTATCTCTGAGGAGAGAATGGAAGAAGCGCTCACCCGTATTCTCGGTCTCAAGGCAAAAATGGGCTTGC
>JAGBSQ010000180.1 GCA_017631775.1 Clostridia bacterium
CCTCTTGCAAAGGGGATTTTTTTATGTTATACTATATGTAATAAAATATATCTTATCAAGAGTAACGTAGTGACAGGCACGATGATGTTACAGCAACCTGCCGTGGGGTAAGGTGCTAAATCCTGTTAGATGAGAGCCAAATGCTCCGTCTGTGCGGAGTTTTTTTGTTGTCAAAAAAGATATGTTTTAGAGAACAAACATATTTAAGGAGTTAGAAAAAAATGAGTGAGAAGTTGAACAAGAAATTATTTACAAGTGAATCTGTTACCGAGGGACATCCCGACAAGATCAGCGATAAGATCTCGGATGCTATCCTTGACGAAATGCTGCGCCAGGATCCTATGTCTCGCGTAGCCTGCGAAACCTTTTGCACCACGGGTCTTGTGTGTGTAATGGGTGAAGTTACCACGCGCGCTGACGTTGACGTGCAAAGAATCGTACGCGATACCGTTCGCGAAATTGGTTACGACCGCGCAAAATACGGCTTTGACTGCGATAGCTGTGCGGTTATCATCTCCCTGCACGAGCAATCCCCCGACATTGCAATGGGCGTTAACAAGTCTTTTGAAGCAAAGAACGGTGAGGCCGACGAATTCGATATTGGTGCCGGCGACCAAGGTTTGATGTTTGGTTACGCTTGCAACGAGACCCCTGAGCTCATGCCTCTGCCCATCTCTCTTTCGCACAAGCTGGCTCTCCGCCTGACCGAGGTGCGCAAGAACGGCACGCTGAAATATCTGCGCCCCGACGGCAAGACCCAAGTTACCGTTGAATATGACGAGAACGGCAATCCCGTTCGCGTTGATACCGTTGTTATCTCCTCTCAACACAGCGATCAAGTCACCACCGAGCAAATTCGTGAGGACATCAAGCGCGAGGTTATTCTGCCTATCATTCCCGAGGGCATGATGGACGATGCAACCAAGATCTACATCAACCCCACCGGTCGCTTTGTTGTAGGCGGCCCTGCAGGTGACACCGGTCTTACCGGCCGTAAGATCATTGTTGACACCTACGGTGGATACGCGCGTCACGGCGGCGGTGCTTTCTCGGGCAAGGACCCCACAAAGGTTGACCGTTCCGCTTGCTATGCGGCTCGTTACATTGCAAAGAACATTGTTAAAGCAGGACTTGCCGACAAGTGCGAGGTTCAAGTTGCGTACGCTATTGGCGTAGCAAGACCGGTATCCGTTCTTATCGATACCTTTGGCACGTCTCGCGTAGCAGAGACCGCCATCGAAGCAAAGGTATCTGAGCTTGTTGACCTTCGCCCTGCGGCAATCATCAAGCGTTTCGATTTGCGCCGTCCCATCTACTGCCAAGTAGCCGCTTACGGTCACATGGGCAGAGAAGACCTCGACATTCCGTGGGAAGCTTGCGACCTCGTTGACGAGCTCAAAACACTTTTGAAATAATTTTTTAGCCGAATAGAAGAACAACAAGAGAAAGTTGGGAATTTCTTAACATTTTCTTGTAGAAAGTTCTTGAAAGGGGTATGGGGAAAACTTCTATCAAGAAGTTTTCCCCATAATCCTTACCAAAACAGAAAGGAGATTGCTATGGCAGATTTTGATGCAAATTTTATGCAAGGGCCAATGGATGACATTGGTCTTGTAAAGCTTTCGGGCAGTATCGAGCGCGTAATTTATGCAAATGATGAAAACGGATATGCCATTTGCGATCTCGGCACCGACACCGACGAGCTTGTCACCATTACGGGCACGCTCCCATATATTGGTGAGGGAGATACCGTTACGGTGTGGGGCAAATGGGTACACAATCCCAAGTACGGACGGCAGTTCAAGGTAGAACAATCCGAAAAGCAGCTGCCTGCCGACAAGGCCTCTATGCTCCGTTATCTTTCTTCGGGAGCCATTAAGGGCATAGGTCCCAAAATTGCACAGCGCATCATCGACGAGTTTGGCGATGAGGCGTTTGACGTCATCGAAAATCACCCCGATTGGCTTGCCGAAATTCAAGGCATTACGCCCAAGCGTGCGCGCGCGATTGCCGAGGAGTTTAAAAACAAAGCCGGCATTCGTTCGGCAATGCTGTTCTTCCGTGAGCATTTCGGCGCGGTCACCACGGTGCGCATCTACAAAAAGTGGGGCAGCAGCGCGGTTGACGTTGCCAAAAACAACCCCTATATGCTTTGCGAGGAGATTGAGGGCATTGGCTTTGAAAGAGCCGACCGTTTGGCAATCAAATTAGGTCTTGAACGCAACTCGCCCGAGCGTCTCTGTAGCGGTGTCAAGCATTTGCTTGTTACCAACGCTCATCAAAACGGTCACGTTTGCCTGCCGCGCGAAATGCTTGTGGCAGGGGCCGCCAAACTTCTTGAAGCACCCGCAGATGCAATCGACGAGGCGATTTCCTCTTTGATCAAAGAGAAAAAGCTTTGCACGGTTTACACCGACGGTGTGCACTACGTTTATGACAAACAATCCTTCGAGGATGAAAAATACATTGCGCGCAAGCTCACCCTTCTTGACAAGGTTTGCGACGTAATGAACACCGAAAACATCGATGCCTTTATCAAGCGCGAGGAGCGCGAGAGTGGCATTCAATATGCAAAAGAGCAAAGACGTGCTATCTTTGCCGCACTTGAGAGCGGTGTAATGCTCCTCACCGGTGGTCCCGGAACGGGTAAGACCACGGTTGTTCGTGCGCTTTTGCACATCTTTGACAGCATGGGGCTCAAAGTCGCCCTCTGCGCGCCTACGGGACGCGCGGCAAAACGACTTTCCGAGTCGACCTCGTGCGAGGCAAAGACCATTCACCGACTGCTTGAATTCGGCGGTGATGAAACCGGAGGTCATGCACATTTCCAAAGGAACGAAACCAATCTGCTCGACGAACACGCCATCATTGTCGATGAGGCTTCTATGGTCGATAACGCGCTTATGGCCTCTCTTTTGCGGGCCGTCAAGCCGGGTGCGCGACTTGTTATCATTGGAGATGCCGATCAGCTCCCCTCGGTAGGGGCGGGCAACGTGCTTTGCGATCTTTTGGCAAGCGGACGCTTTGCCACGGTTCGCCTTGATGAAATTTTCCGCCAAGCGCAACAAAGCTTAATCGTTACAAATGCCCACGCCATCAACCACGGACAGATGCCGCGCCTTGACGTTAAGGACAATGACTTTTTCTTCTTGCCGCGCGCAACCGACCGCGAAATTGCAGAGACGGTAGCGCAGTTGTGCAGCATTCGTTTGCCGCGCACATACGGCGAAATGGGAACCAAGGGCGTGCAGGTCATCGCCCCCTCTCGCAGAGGTGAGACGGGAACCGAAAATCTCAACGTGCGCCTGCAAAGCGTGCTCAACCCCAAAACCGAGGGCAAGCGCGAGTATACCTTCCGCGAAATCGTCTTCCGCGAGGGCGACCGCGTTATGCAAACCAAAAACAACTACGATCTCTATTGGGAGCGCGAGGACGGTTCCTGGGGCAACGGCATCTTCAATGGGGACATTGGTACCATTCTGCGCATCGATTACTCTGACGAGAAGATGCAAATCGAATTTGAAGACCGCCTTGCCGATTACGATTTTAACATGCTTGACGAGCTTGAGCCTGCTTATGCCGTAACGGTGCATAAAAGTCAGGGCAGTGAGTATCCCATTGTTGTTTTGCCCATCGGCTCTGCCGCCGAAATGTTGCTCTCGCGCAATCTTTTCTACACCGCGGTTACCCGTGCGCAAAACATGGTCATTCTCGTAGGACGCGAGGATAAAGTGCGCACCATGGTTGAAAACAACCGCCAATCCATGCGCTACACAGGCCTTTGCCGCATTCTTGGCGAGGTAGAAAAATGAAGCCGATAACCTATTTCCGCGATCTTTTGTTCCCACCCAAATGTGCGGCATGTCACACGCTTTTGGAGTGGAAGACCCCAAATGGGGAGGCTGCTCCCTCGCTTTGCTCCGCTTGCCTTGACGAATGGGAGAGCGAAGAGCTGGAGACCTGCGGCATTTGTGCCAAAAAGGTGTGCGAATGCGAGTGCATGCCCGAGCGTATGCAGAGGGCAAAATGTGCAAGTTTTTTAAAATTGGTTTATTACGTGCCAAGCAAAAAGACGCTTGTGCAAAACCGATTGATCTACCTCATCAAGCGCAAAAACCATGACCGTGCATACGCGTTTTTGGCGTCGCGCCTCTCCAAAATGGCAGAGGATTTGATACGAAAAGAAAATTTGGCACGCGAGGATATCGTCATTACTTATCTGCCGCGCACAAAAAGAGCGCACCTGCAAAACGGCATCGACCAAGCCGCCGAGCTTGCACGCCGTGTAGCAAAAAATTGCAATCTTGAGGCAAGAGCCTATCTTTGCCGCACAAGCGGTGGCGAAGAGCAGAAAAAGCTGACACCCGTTGAGCGTATTCGCAACGTGCGCGGCTCTATCGGCTTGAGAAAAGATGCAGATCCCAAGGATAAAACCGTTATTTTAATCGACGATATCGTTACCACCGGCAACGGCATGGCACG
>JAGBSQ010000181.1 GCA_017631775.1 Clostridia bacterium
ATTCCTTCTACGCCAAAGACGGAAAAATGAGCATCATAGCAAAGGACTACCGCGGTCTTATCAATGCCGCCGCAACGCTTGCGCAAGCGGTTCGCTTTGAGAACGGTCAATTTGTAATAGATGAAGCATCCATCAACGATTATCCCGATAGCTCCTTCCGCTCTGTAATGCTCGACCCTGCACGTCACGTCGTTCCCATGGACGAGGTGCGCGCCATCATTCTCGGCATGGCAAAGTCCAAATATAACAAGCTCCACTTGCACCTGTGCGACCATCAAGGTTTTTCCTATTATTCCGACGTTTACCCCGACCTTCCCCTCTCCCCCGGAACGACCTACACCAAGGATGATTTGCGCGAGATTGTCTCCTATGCCAAACTGTTTGGCATTGACGTCATTCCCGAAATCGACCTGCCTGCGCACAGTTTTAACCTGACAAAAAAGTTTGATTACCTCAAATGCCACTCCGAGGACGAGGAAAACGGCGGCAAACCGCTCAGCGGCTGGAACATTTGCATCGGTAACGAGGAAAGCTACACCTACATCAAAAACATCCTTTCCGAGCTTGTCGAAATCTTCCCCTATGAGTACATTCATATGGGAACCGACGAGATCTATATGGACGACATCGACCGCGAGCCTCGCATTACTTCCTGAACCTGCCAGTGCAAGGTGTGCAACGCGCGCTTCTTGCCCATGGGATATGACACGCTCCTGCCTCGCTTTTATTACTTTGTCGACCGCGTTTACAACATTATCAATGATCTTGGCAAAAAGATGATGATGTGGAACGATCAAATCGATATTTCGAATGGCGCACCCGAAATTCCGCGTGATATTCTCATTGAATTCTGGCGCGTAGCGATGCCGCACCGCGGCCCCGTTGAGGGTTGCTCGATGGCGGCATTTGTGGAGGCCGGCTTTGAGGTTGTCAATGCCGACTACCCCAACACCTACGTTGACCTTTATATGAAGTGGAACAAGCTCAAGGATTGGAATTTGCGCCAAAAACCTGCAGACGTACCGCACGTTGACTTCCGCATTCTCGGTGGTGAAACCTGCGCTTGGGAGGGCAATAATTATCCTCACTATCGCCACGCGCTCTATTTCACCTTCCCCACTTTTGGTGACAGATGTTGGAACGTAACCGAGCCGCTCGCAGACGATGAAGCAACCATGCTCGCCCTGACGCGTGCTTGCCTCGGTGCATCGGTGCCTGCCAATTTCAACCTCTTCTCTTACCTGAAGGGCGTTCCGCTCGGCGATGCCTACCGCATGGAGGGCAAGATTTTTGCAGAGGAAGTTGACCTCGCTCCCTTGAAAGAAACCCTCGAATCCCTCACCAACTTCTCGGTTGATCAAGAGCATTTGAGAGATAACCTTTTGAGCTTGATTGGGTAAAAAAAAGAAAGCACTGCAAATCAAAATTGCAGTGCTTTTTGTTTTAAATGCGTAGGGCGGGAGCAAGCCCCTACCCTACAAGTTGTTTTTATTTACTCTTCGGTATACAATTCATCAAGGTGCCACCGCACAGGATTGTAATAAATATAATTGACGTGCTCATCGTAATCCTTTTGATTGCGAATAATGTGGTCGTGGAAACTTCGTTGCCAAATGTTTCCCCCACATTCTTTATTACAAAATCTTTTTAAGGTTTCCACAAATTGAGAAACGCTTACCACTTTCCTTGTAGGGGACGACGTCCTCGGCGTCCCGTTCTCCGCATCAAATTCAATCGTTTGTAACGGAAACACAAACAGCATTATATGTATGTGGTTTGGCATAATAACATAACGGTCAATTTGTATGTTGTCGTAAAAATCATTTAATTGTTTGACGTATTTATCTACAATTTTTCCGCGAGGTAACAGTTCCACACTACACGGAATATCTTTTGTTGGGTACGGGACGCCGAGGACGTCGTCCCCTACAATGCGAGATAAAGTTGGTTGTCTCTTGTCGGTACACACCGTTATAAAATATGCTCCGCAGGTGCTATAATCATAATTTTGCAATCGCATCTTTTTTCGTGTTTTATTTTCTTCCATTTTCATCACCGAAATTATTGTAACACAAAATCGTTTTGATGTCAAGTTAATAAAAAAGCACTCGCTGTTGCGAGTGCTTTTTTGGTGCCGGTAGTCGGGGTCGAACCGACACGGTATCGCTACCACTGGATTTTGAGTCCAGCACGTCTGCCAATTCCATCATACCGGCGTATGACAAATGGTATTATATCATATTCCAAAAGAAAAATCAAGGGCTTTTGCAAAATTCCTAAAATATTTTTCGCCCATTTTTAAGGGAAAACACCCATGCGAGTGTTTTCCCTTTTATTTCGACATTAGTGAAATATAGAACCCAAACCGAGATAAGAAATCACCGTCATAATGGCGGTGGCTCCAAGCACGCCAAGCGTGGCGGCCAAAAAGCTCTTTTTGGTTTCGAGGCCAAGAACCGAGGCGATGAGGGTGCCGGTCCATGCTCCCGTTCCGGGCAGCGGAATGGCAACAAACAACACCAAACCCCAATAGGAATATTTTTCGATGGTTCCCTTGTGCTTTTCAATTTTGCGGTCGAGCCACGCGGCAACGTTTGCAAAAAACTTGACACGGCTCTCGCGCATCCAGCGCAGAATTGCGCGAATAAACAAAAGAATAAAGGGCACGGGCAGCAGGTTCCCTGCAATGCTAAAGAGCGCGGTTTGCCACCAAGGGAGTCCAAGTCCCCAGCCCAAGGGAATTGCGCCACGGCACTCGATGATGGGGAGCATTGAGCAAAAGAATACACAAAGCTCCCTGCCTACGGTTTCGAGAAAAAACCGCTCGATTGCTTCAATCATCGTGTGTTAAAAATTACAGAGCCTTTACAAGCTCCTCGGTATCCTTCGCAATCATCAATTCCTCGTTGGTGGGAATTACGAGCATGCGAACCTTGGAGTTGGGAGTAGAAATGTCTACTTCTGCATTGCCGCGAATAGCCTTTGCGTTGAGTTCTTCGTCGATTTCAACGCCCATGAATGCCAAGTTCTTTGCTACTGCCGAACGGTAGTTGGGATTGTTTTCGCCGATGCCGCCTGCAAAGGTGATGGCATCTACACCGCCCATTGCTGCTGCAAAGGAGCCAATGTACTTGGTGAGTTGGTGAACAACCATCTTCTCTACGAGTTGGCAACGAGCGTCACCGTTCTTTGCGCCCTCGCCAATGTCACGGTTGTCGCTGGTCTTTTGAGTTACGCCAAGCATACCGGACTTCTTGTTCATAATGGTGTCGATTTGGTCGGGAGTGAGGTTCTCCTTCTTCATGAGAAGAGGAACGATTGCAGGGTCGATAGAACCGCAACGGGTACCCATCATAATGCCCTCAAGGGGAGTAAGACCCATGGTGGTATCGTAGCACTTGCCATCCTTAACAGCTGCAAGAGAAGAACCGTTGCCAAGGTGGCAGGTTACAACCTTAAGACCTTCTGCATTTGCAGGATCCTTGCCCATCATGATGGCTGCACGCATAGAAACGTAGCGGTGGCTGGTACCGTGGAAGCCGTAGCGACGGATCTTGTAGTTCTCGTAATACTCGTAAGGAAGTGCATACATGTAGGAAGACTCGGGCATAGTCTGATGGAATGCAGTATCGAATACTGCAACCTGGGGAACACCCA
>JAGBSQ010000182.1 GCA_017631775.1 Clostridia bacterium
CAATTGTCCCGAGCTCCAATCGGTAACGCTCCCAAAAAACGCGATTGTTGCCAAAGATATCTTTTCGCAAAACCCCAAGCTATCCTCTCTGACAATGGCATTTGAAAAACCGCTTGCCTACTATTTTATATATAAAACGGTAGCTCCCGAGGGATTTTTCTCCTTGCAACAAAGCGACGGTTCTGTTTCAAATTCTTATTACGGTATTGTTCCCTATTCACTCAAGGAAATCCACTTTTTAAATGACCCATGCCACATGGCATTGTCATCTTGCAGTACGATCGAAACGGTTACGATTCCTAAAAACGCAACTTCAATTGGCGCCTATGCTTTTAATGGATGCATAAATCTGGGCAATTTTGTTATGCCCCAAAGTATTACCAAAATTGGAGCTTATGCCTTCAACCGAACGGCAATTCAATCCATCACCATTCCCAAAAACGTCAAATTTGATGTATATGACCACTATATTTTTGGAGAATGCAAAGAGTTGCGAGAGGCAACCTATCTCTCACAAAGCTCTTGTTGTCCCACCGGCATTTTTTACGGCTGCACATCCTTGACAGAACTGACACTTCCCAACACAGTCACCACCCTTGGCAGTGCCATTATAGCGGATACTGCCATTCAAGAATTTACAGTTCCAAAAGGTGTTACCGTAATTCCAAGCAACGCTTTCTCAGATTGCACACAGCTGGTATCGATTACCCTGCCGGACAATATTACCGTTATTGAGTATTCCGCTTTTTTGAGATGTACTTCTCTCAAACAAATCAACATTCCCACGTTCCTTGAAACATTGGAGCACAATGCGTTTGATGGTTGTGTTTCGCTTGAAAGGGTTATCTTCCCCGACAGCACAACGTCGATAGGATACGAAACATTCCAAAACTGTTCATCTCTGTCGCAGGTCAAACTCCCTTCAAAGCTAAAAGAAATTGGTCAATACACTTTTTTGGGATGCACAAGCTTGACACAAATCACGTTGCCAAGCACTCTTGAACGGTTGTCGAACTCTGCTTTTGAAGGTAGCGGACTGACTTCTGTCTCTATTCCCGCAACCGTCACGAGAGTTGGCTCGCGCATATTTGCAAACTGTACACAACTGACTTCAGTTGTATTCGAGGGTGATGACAATGTCATTGGATCTCAAATGTTTTTGAATGCTACCGCGTTGGAACGCATCGTTCTCCCCAAAAACACGCAAAAAATCCCTGTTCAATTTTGCAAGGGCGCAACCTCGCTCAAAACGGTTGTGATGAATGAAGGCTTGACGGTAGTAGGAGAGGAAGCGTTTATGGGATGCACAGGTATCGAAGAAATTGTTTTGCCGCAATCCCTACGTGCTATTCATAATAAAGCATTTATGGATTGCACTTCACTCAAAACCGTTGATTTTTCCAATACGAATATATCCGAGGAAAGCGCTGCCAACAGCCGCGAGTGCTTTGCCAATTGTACATCCTTGACCGAGCTAAAAAACTGCACGGTGGTTGCATATTTCCACGAATCCAATTTCCGCAATACTCCCTTGGCAAAGTCTTAACTAAAAAATAAGTTCCATTCAGATCAACAAATGAGGTAACCACTATGTTCTTCTTCAAAAAGAAATATCCCGCGGCGGCGAAATATAAATTGAAGGATTTTGTCAACTTTTATCACCGCGGTGAAATGCGCTTTGCGTGGATATACGATGCCAAGGTCGACAAATCAGGCGCTGTCTTTTATACAATGCAGGTCGGCGGTCAATGCCCCGCCCTCATCTATGACGTTCCCGAAGGGGATATTATTGGATTGAAAAAAGACTAACGAATAAAAAGCACGCCCAACCAAAACGGTTGGGCGTGCGTTTTTATACCTTATGTCTCATTGTTTTGGGCGCGATATTCTTCGTCGGCACAAGACTTTCCAAAATACATCAACTCCCAAACAGCGGGATCGCTGACGCGCTCGACAATCTCTCCACCTTCAATCTTCTCGATGGTAGCAGTGCCCTCAAAACGCAGGTATCCGCCGTCAAAACCAACGAGTTTAGCAAGTGCGCCGAGAGGTTTGGGCAGAACATCTACAAAGCAGGTCTTGTTGATGTCACCGTGGCGGTCATATATGATACGATACTCCTCGCCTGCCTCGGTGGTGTATTCATAAATGACTTTATTGTAGACAGGTTTGCCCGTTTGCTCGTCAATGTAGCGGTCTTCGGGTTTGAATTTAAGGGTGTGGTTGGAGTTATCTCCCAAAATTTCGCCACCCTTGGCAATCATAAAGACGTCGTGATCCTTATATCCATACTTTTTGCCTGCGGTGATCCAAGAAGAAATGACCTTGTAGTCGCCAATCTTGGCTCTCCCCCAATACCAATGGTGCATCAACTTGAGCATAGAAATATTGCCCCAGTTGTGGTCATGGTAGCCTGAGCCTTCGAGGTGAAGCACCTTGCCGCCATCATAAGTAACGTCTGCCACAGCCTTGCCCTCGGGAATGGCGGGAAGCCATGCGAAATAATGCTCCTCGTTGTCGCCAAAGAAGATGCTGCCCGTTTGAGAACGCCACGCGGGAATGGTTCCGTCAAGCGAGAGCGTTGCCGACATTGTTTTACCCTTGAAAACGACGTCGTAATGCTTCAGGTCACCTTTACACCAACAATCGCCAACCTTTACGTCGCACTGCTCCTTTGCATAGTGACTTTCGGCAAGCGTTGCATAGACCTCCTCGGAGAACTTTGTACCGTCGGGGAGAGTGAGTTCCATAGTGGACATCGGCTTGATAGGGCCGTCAACGCTGATGGGATTCTTGGAATACATAAAAATGACGAGTATCGTTCCGTCCGGATAGTGGGAATCGTAGTACCACCATTCATAAGTTCCCTTAGAACCGTCAACACGTGCGCCGTCCTCCCAAAGTTCTACACAGTTACGTGTAAGTCCCATTTTTTGATAGTGCAAATCATCGTCGGGATGAATTGAATTCTGAATTTTCTTCATTTATAGTTTCCTTTCGTTAGCTGTTTTCAAAGTGAAATTAAAATCGCGCGGCAGGGTGCACCATCGCTACCCGCCAAGGAGATGGGGGCGGCAGAAAGGAAATATGCGCCCGTAGGGACATCGGAAAGGCGAATGCCCTCCAAGAGAACCACCTCGGCTCCCAAAAGCGTCAGGTGTACCTGCATAGGGGCATCTTCGGGCCCTACGGTTTGCGACTCGTTGCCAACAAGGTCGATTTTTGCCTCGGCAAATACGCGCGCGGCTCCCTCGCTAACCGTTGCCTTGCCGCCTATCAAAATACGCTTTGCGGCCTCGGGGTGTGCCTCTCTTGCCTTGGCAAGAATGCGGTTGGCGTCCTCTGCTGTTAGGATTCCGCTCTCATGGGTAACGTATGCAAAACCGACTGTTTTTTCAAGCGGCAGCTGCTCTACGGTCTTACCGTCTTTAATAAAGTGGTAGGGCGCATCTACGTGCGTTCCGTTGTGTGCGCAAAGCGAGAGCGCTGTCAAATTGTAAAGCGCGCCCTCCTCCATTGAAGAAAGCACCTCTCTTTTGGGGGCGGGATCTCCCGGAAAGACCACACAGGAGAAAAGCTCTTGGGAAATATCATAAATTTTCATAGCGACTCCAAAACTTCTGTCGGTTCAAAAATGCGCCACCGAGCGGTGGCGCATTTGGTGTTTTTGTGTTTATCCGCCGTAAACGGGCGTTACTACGTAAGGATTGAGATAAGCGTCATTTGCCGCTTTTCTAAAGGTTTTGAGGGTGTATCTTGCAAAGTTAACGTCGGTGTGAGAAGTGCAGGTGATAGCATCTAAGCTAAGGCCTGTCAGCGTTTTGAGCCAAGTCATTGCTACCAAAACCTCGGAGTAATTCTTAAGATGATAACCGTCGGTTGTGATGTAAGTAGACTCAATAGAACTGTTATTGATGTCCTTATCGCGGTAGTTTTGAACAGCTGTACCTGCGGGAATAACACCGGTAAAGCAATCGTTGGTAAGAATGCAATCCTTGGTGGTGCTAACAATAGCATTGTACATTGTCATTTGATCGTTGGCATAGTTTGCAAAACCGCTGTGCGTGGTAAATTGGGAGTATGCCCAAGTCATGTGCCAGTAAAGCTTTGCATTGGGATTGGTCTTGCGCGCATTGACGTAATCAATGAGGTTTTGCAAGTTGCCAAGCGAGGAAGGAACACCGCTGGTGCTACTTACCTGTTGCATGGTGATAATATCCCAATCGTAAAGTGTAAGTGCATAGTTGAGGGTGGCTTGCGAGCCGGTATATCTTACCCAACCGTCACCGAGGTTGAGGTCGAAGCGCTCGTAGCTGTTGCCTGCTTGTGCATCGGTCCAGTGTCTGTCAATACTGCAACTGCCTCTGTAGAGCTTACCAACAACGATCTCTTCAATGCCGAGCTCTTTTGCAAAAATGGGAAGATATTTCAGGGCGTTATCACTAAAGCTGTTGCCGATTGCCAAAATTTTGATGGACTTAACTGCAGCAAGTGTTTCTTCTTGCCAGCCACCGCAGTTGCCGCACACGTTGGCGATCTTGCCGTCGGTGGTTGTAGTAACCTGCTCGAGAACGATACGGCTTGTAAAAATGTGATCACAAGCAGGCTCCAGCGGAACAGCTTGAGGGCCGGTCTCTTCAGGTGTGGTTTCTTCGGGGGTAGTTTCCTCGGGAGTTGTTTCTTCGGGTGTGGTTTGCGCGGGAGTGGTCACCTCGGGAGTGGTCACTTCGGGAGTGCTCTCCTCGGGAGTTGTCTCGTGGGAATTTTTTCCCTCACCGCAAGCAGAAAACAACAGTATCATTGCCATTAAAAAAGCAAGAATGGAGACAAAGCGTTTCATTTTTGCGCTCCTTTAGTCCATGTGATATACGGAAGGAGTTACCTCGTAAGGATGGAGGTATGCATTGTTAACGGATTCTTTGATAACACCAAGGTGAGGGCGAGCGTGATCGAATACAGAACTGCTCAGCTCCATGCCGTTGATGTCATAACCGGTCATGCTCTTGAAGATGCAAAGAGCTGCCACAACCTTACCGGTGTTGGAAAGGAATTCTGCATCACGGGTCATACCGTCGCTCCAGTAAGCTTCGCGCATGTTTTGAATAGCGGTACCTACGGGAAGTACGCCATCGTTGTTTGCATTGGTAGCAACCTTAGAAACATTGGAGGCAGTAGCTACGTTGTTCTTAACAGCGCTGTTGATGTCTGCAAACATCTTTTGTTGGTCCTTGTTGTAGGTGGAAAAACCGTTGTAAAGGTTGTTACGGTCATTGATCTCATAGGTCCAGGTTTGCATGAACAAACGCTTGGAATTGGGGCTCTTGCCGGCCATGTCAAGGAATGCTTCTCTGTACAAGTTGTTTACAGTGATATATGTGGTTCCTACGCCACTCTTTGCAATGCTTTGGTTAGCTACGTAGTAGTCCCATTTTTCGCCCTTCAAAACAGACTCTTGACTAACGCCGGTGGCAGTAGTTACCCAACCGTTACCGGTGTTGTCGAGTCTTGTATATGTGGTCTTGGCGTTGTAATTGGCGTTCAAATCGCTAGCACCGTAAAGAACGGTAACCTTAACGTCAATACCTGCTTCTTTTGCGAGTTCGGGGAAGAAATACCAAGCATCTCTTGCGCTGGCATCGCCTACAACAACAATTCTAAGGGACGTAATTGTGCCGGGAGCAGTAACCTCACCGGTAAATGCGGGGAGAGTGATGTTGGGATCTTCCCAAGGCCATACACGAGCGGTAGACTCGTTTGCGTTGTTTACGTTTTCCATATCTGCGTTGTAGTTATTTCCTTTCTCGAGATTTGAGGGGTTGGATTCCTGAGCTGTCGGGGCAACACCTGGCATAGCACAAGCACTCAAGAGCATTGCGAGCACAAGCGCCAGCAAAACAAAGGTTGTTCTTTTCATGGGATATCCTCCGTAATAGAAATAGAGTAGGCACAATGTACCTTTAGGTACATCTTACCACAAAAACTGCTTTTTGTCAACAAATCTTATAATATTTTTATATATTGTTAATAATTTTTTCATGCCCTATTGCAACTTTTTTGGCCGATTGCGGAAATCGTATTGCATTTTGTTGGGAATTGTGATAAAATAAAAAAGATTTAGGAAAGTGGGTGAAATTTTGAAGCTCCTGTTTTTTGATATGGAATTTGCAAACGGCAAAATTCCCGGTTCGGTATTTTCGTTGGGATACGTAATGACCGACGAAGAATTCAATATTCTTTCGGGTCCTGCCGATATTTGCATCAATCCCGATTGCGAATGGAATGATTACGTTGCCAAAAATATTCTTGCATACCCAATGGAAACCATCGAGGGAAGTCCGCTCTTCCCCGCTTGCTACGAAGAGATCAAGGCTCTGTTTGCCGAGGCGGATATTGCCGTTGGTTTTTCGGTAAGCAATGATGTGTCTGCCCTGCGGCGCGCGTGCCTGCGTTACGAGCTCTCCCCCATTCCCTACTTTTGGTTTGATATGGAAAAGGTTTGCAAACGCACCAATAAACATCGAGGCGCACACGGTCTTGCGGGATGTGTAACCGCGTGGTGCGGAAAGGCTCCCGAAAATCAACACCGCAGTGATGGAGATGCGCTTGCGACCATGCACTTGATGCGCGCCATCTGCCAAGACTCGCACATCGATGCGGAAATGCTGATTACGGCTTTTCCCGAATGCGCAGGCGACACAATTGCGGCACAAAACCCGCAAAAAAGAGCGAAAAACGCACACACGGGTGGCAGAAGAAGACATCATCACAGGTCGCACAAAAAGCCTAACGCAAACGCCAAAGCAGGTGAAAAAGGAGAAACCAAATGAAATACTTGATTGTTGTAGATATGCAAAACGACTTTATTGACGGCGCTCTCGGCACCCCCGAAGCTGTTGCAATTCTGCCCTACGTCAAGGAAAAAATCGAAAATTTTGAGGGCAAAGTCCTCTTTACAAGAGACACACACGCGCCCGATTATCTTTCCACCCAAGAGGGTCGCAACCTGCCCATTGAGCATTGCATTAAGGGAACAGACGGTTGGCAAATTCACCCCACGCTTGAGGTTCTTCGCAAGACCGAAGCGATTGACAAGCCTACCTTTGGTTCGACTGCACTCGTTCACCTTTTGCAAAAGGCGAACGACCTTGAAAATGTTGAATTGATTGGTCTTTGCACCGATATTTGCGTCATTTCCAACGCGATGCTCATCAAGGCAGCCTTCCCCGAGGTTCCCGTGGCAGTAGATGCAAAATGCTGTGCAGGCGTCACGCCCCAAACCCACAAAAACGCGCTTGAAGCGATGAAGATGTGTCAAATTAGGGTTGTGAATGAGTAAAATAAAAAATCCACTCGCTGAGCGAGTGGATTTTTTCTTATTCTTGAGCCAATACCGAGACAACTACATCTGCAATAAAATTCATTCCTTTTTTATTGGGGTGAGTGGGGTCTGTTAGCATAGTAGTTTTATCAAACCCCGCCGAAACGAGATCAACGTACGTAATTTCATAATACTCGCATATCACTTTCATAAGAGACACATACTCGGATAAAACTTCATCTGTGTAGTAATACTTGTTTTGATGCGGAAAAATTGCAACAATTTTGGCATGGGGATAATATTGTTGCAGACGCAGAAGTGTCTCCGCATATGCCTCTGCATAAGTGGAAAATTTGGCTTTCGTTAAATCTGCTTTTTGTGGTGCAGTGGTAACATCGAAGCTGCCTATCGGTAATCCTCGATTTTTATCCGTACAAAAAGCAATATCATTTGTTCCAGCAAAAAACAGAATTACATCGGGAGTTCCGTTATCATCTAAACTTTCTAATCGAGAAGCTACCATCATTGCATTTACAGTGCTCGATGGATTGAAAATTTGTGTACCTCCCCAACTCTCATTTACCCCCACTTTGCCCTCCATTAGGGTAATAACTTGATGCCACCACGTGTCTTCAACAGTTGCAACATCAGCCTTTGGATAATATGGTGAATGTCCTGTTGGAATAGCCGTGGAATAAGTGGAAATGCTATCTCCTAAAACAGAGATGACTTTGCCTTGATAATTGGACAAATTGGAAGACTTTTCGCCACATGCTGTGCAAATGCCGTTTGTGTAGGTGTGTTCATAGTTCAAGAGATAAACTTCATTTTGGTCGCTATTGTTCCACATGGCAATGTTAATTGCAACAGCACCATTTGGAGCGGTTAGGTAACCGTCTGCCGCCAACTCGGCATACACCTGACTCGGCTCCATTGTTTTAACAATTCCATATTCACCAAAGAAAGTAATGCGAATGCCATTAGTAGATCCGCTACCGTTGACTTTGGAAGATCCAAAAGAGGTTGCCCAAATTTTGTCACCCGGGTTAACCAAAATTGTGACAGATGGAACATTTTTGGAACTATGCATGCCCCAATTTAATCCGTTTGCAAAATAATACGGGTCGTGTTCCAACACTTTCCACAAATCAAGATTTTTGCAAACCGTTTCGGGAAGTTGTACCAGGTGATCGATAAAATGCGTGTATGGCTGACCCTTTTCGATTTTCACCGATCCGGAAGCTCCAATCGCTATCAACTCTCCCGCGCTTGCAAGAGATTTACAAATCAAGTCATAATACAAATAGTTCACACCGTCCGGTGTTTGATACTGAACGTCTTTTGCTTTCCAAATAGGGGAAACGATTGGAACTACCAAAGTATTAGTAGAACCCGAAGATGCAGCATTCACACTTCCAATTTCGGTATAGCCATCCCACCCCAAAAAGCGAACGGTTGTTTCAACGTCAGGAGCTTGCTTTACACCAAGAATAATAAGCATGTTACGTACACTTTCGCGTCCGATTTCATTATAGCCAATTTGATTATAGTGAATGGAATCGTGTACTGCATTGGGTGTTGTGGGAGTATACCACGATACGGACTGCGCAATTTGAGGTTGATAATCTACAATACCGCCTGGATAATACGTTTGGAAATAAGCCGAAACACCATTGGTTCCATCAGGCATCCAAACCCAATTTTCACCTATTGTGCAAACAACATGAATATCCGGCAAATCAGGGTTGTTTCCCATCCAATACTGCGCAACACGTGGACCGGAAAAACGCAAATCAACAAAAGATTCGTGATACGCATATGGATTTTTTACGTCATACACACCATCACGATAGCAAGTTGCCGTACTACCTACACGCACGGGAATAATACCTGCAAACTCAAAGGTTCTTTCTGCGGTTGCGCGATTTCCATCGTGATCGAATGCCAATTCTCGCTTCAACTGTTCGTGCATTGCAAGATATTTTCCAACATACCATTCGGCTGTTCTTGTTCTGTCGGTGCACCCTTGACACCAAAAATATCCCATGTGGGAGAGCGTATAATGTCCGGCAGCAATTTCTTTTTGCAAGGTTTGTTGACAAGCAGAGAAAAGAAGGATTGCTTCCTCAAATTCACTGCCGCCATCTTGCCAAAGGGTAATGGAACTACCGCCATGAGCGGCATTTACAATCCAAACTTTTTCTCCTGTTTGTTTTACCCACTCGTATGCAAATCCGCTATCCGGGCCGGCTTTTCCAACACCGCGCTCGTTTAGCAAATATACAGGCCAATCTTTGAGATGTTCTGTTGTACCATTAACATTGAGAGCACTTCCATCCCCTGTTAGTGCGCTGGGGACAAATGAAGTGGCATTTTGTGTCGTCATCGTGTATCGGTCACCATAAGTAGAATAAACCATACCATCCGGGCAAACAATACTTTGATTTGCATCCCCCTCGCTACCTTGCATATTACTTTGACCCGCTAAAAGAATAAGAGAAATCGGAGCAGGTGTAACCGTTACACGGTGCAACTTACCATTGATACGTACTTTTGCAGTACCGGTTCCGGTGGCAATTAATGTTGTTCCTTTAAGAGTAACGACAGCATCATCACGAATTCCCTCCTCAACACCAAATCCCACTTTATAAGAAGTAGGAATTCCAGCGTCTACTATTTCCACCTCTTGACCACTGACATCAACATGGTCATCATAACGCAATTCCAAAGAAATATCGTCCGTAGGCATTTCGACAGGAGGCAGAATTGTCCCATCCGTCAGAGTAATAACCAATCTACCTTGTTCGTCGAATTCGATTTTGGCGATCGTCGCGCCGGTGTCACCTTTATCGCCCTTATCGCCTTTGTCACCTTTGATGCCTTGCTCGCCGGTATCGCCCTTGTCACCCTTTTCACCTTGGATGCCTTGCTCACCGGTATCGCCTTTGTCACCCTTTTCACCTTGGATGCCTTGCTCACCGGTGTCACCTTGTTCACCTTTTTCACCTTGCAACCCCTGGTCGCCTTTGTCACCTTTTTCTCCTTGAATACCTTGTTCTCCTCTTAAAAAGCCGGGAACATCAATGGCACACGAAACCATTGTAAAGAGAATGCTGAGTAATAATACGATTGCAATAATCTTTTTCATTTTGTTTCTTTCCCCTACTTACATAATTGCTGAGAGCACTATTTGAATATTTGCGAAATAAGTTTCATTAGTATGATTGTCTAATTTTATCCATGGGGAATCCGAATGTATAATCGTTACTCAATGCCCATTCACAAACATATGCCATACGTTTATAATAATCGGAATTAACTGAACCATTTCTATACATTTGGTTTTCGTGGCAATACATAATTAACATATTGCTTCTTGCATATCTATCAACAGTGTTGAAACGCTCCATATATGTCAATACATTACCCGAGACAATGTTATCCAATCTCAAACAAGAGGGATAAAAAAACAGTTGATTATCATCATCAAACCAACGACCTTTGCGCGCCAAAAAATCCTTTCCAGGAGAGGTTAAATAATATCCCGAAACCGTATAATTCTCGTAGGAAGTATTGCCTGATGTGCTTGTTTCGGAATAGTCCCCTGCTAAAAATCCCAGAACTCCACAGGCGCTATCCCTCATTGCTTGACATGATTCCAAATTTCCTGCAAAATTTTGCAATCTGATAACCAAATCGATACAGTTTACAGAACCTGTAATTCTCACGATTTGCGTAATAAAATATTCGTAATCTGCTTTGGCTTCAGTTGCAGTTTTGTTTGCATAATTTGTCGAACCATTTATAGAATGAAAACCAAATCTTAACCAATCAGCATTTGCCGAAAATTCTTCTGCATACAAATCTGTAACATCTGCAAGTTCGAAATCCACAATGGTTTTATCTGCACTGTTCAAAATTTGATTAAAACAGTAGCAACTGAAAACCGCTCCATAATCGTCGTGCAATTTTTTTAACACTTTGAAAAAGGGTTGCTCAAACAGCGAACTGTACGATGCCGCATTTTCCGTTAAATCTTGTAGCGAAGCAATCGTATCGTCAAAGCTGAAGTGCAGCATTTTTGAAGAAACACCAACAGCATTGTTGTTGTCGTCCTGCACATTATCATACATCAAAGAACCAACATTTACAGGTTTATCGGGGACGTCGGAATATGTAATCCATAAACAACCGTCAATAATCTCGGTTTTAATAATGCTACGTCCATCGTCACCTTTTTCGCCTTTATCGCCTTTGTCACCCTTGTCGCCCTTGTCGCCTTTGTCGCCTTTGTCGCCTTGGGGTCCTTGTTCTCCTTGGTCACCTTTATCGCCTTTGTCACCCTTTTCACCTTGAGGGCCTTGCTCGCCTTGGGGACCTTGTTCACCTTGAGGACCTTGGTCGCCCTTGTCGCCTTTATCACCTTGAACGCCTTGCGGACCTTGTGGACCGGTATCGTTCTTTTCACTTTGCGTGTCTTGCGGTCCTTTGAAAACATCTGACAAGTCTATCGAGCAAGATGCCATTGTAAAGAGAACGGTTATCAATAACAGCACAGAAATTATCTTTTTCATTTTGTTTCTCCCCTCTTCCCATGCTCGCACAAATCTTTCAAAGGACACTCGTCGCATTTGGGGTTGCGCGCGGTGCATACGTCACGCCCGAATTGCACGATACGGTGGCAAAAATCGCAGATCTCTTTTTGTTCAAGCAGCGGTGTGAGGATACGCTCGACCTGCACGGGGTCTTTGAGTCCCTCGCGGTACATTCCAAAACGTCCGCAAATGCGCATGCAGTGCGTGTCGGCAACCACGCCGCCCTTTTGGTACAAGTCACCAAGAAGGAGATTGGCTACTTTTCGACCAACGCCCGGGAATTTCAGCAGCTCTTCCATCGTGCCCGGCACGATGCCGTTGTACTCGCTGACAAGCATGGCGCAGGCATCCTTGGTGTTTTGCGATTTGACGTGATAAAGCCCACACGGGCGGATGTATTCTTCGAGTTCTTCCACACTCGCCGCGGCAATCGCTTCAGGTGTGGGATAGGCGGCAAAGAGCTCGCGACAAACGAGATTGACGCGCGCATCGGTGCATTGCGCCGAAAGCCTGCCCATAATTAAGAGCTTCCACGGCTCTCCGCCCCATTCGAGCGCACAAAGCGCCTCGGGATATATCTCTTTGAGTGCTTCGACGATCTGCGCCAAGCGCTCCTTTTTTTGCTTTTGTGTCATACGTACCCCCTGTGGGATTGTTGACCTTATTATAACACATTTGCGTGTGAGTGTCAAGGGCGCATTTTTTTGAAAAATCCCTTGACATCCCCTCTTCCATCGGGTATAATGAACACAAGAACCACCCCACAAAAGGAGGACAACAAAATGAAAAATTACAACACCTTTGGCGTTATGATCGATATGTCGCGCAATGCGGTTATGAGCCTTGACGGATTGCGCCGCTTCTTCCCTCTGCTTAAGAAGATGGGCTACAACTGTGTGTTCCTTTACACCGAGGATACCTATGAGGTGGACGGTGAGCCCTACTTTGGCTATATGAGAGGTCGCTACTCCAAGGCCGAACTCAAGGAGATTGACGATCTCGGCGCTTCGATGGGCATTGAGGTCATTCCTTGCATTCAAACACTCGCACACTTGACCGCCGCTACCCGGTGGGGCAAGTTCCCCACCGATATGGGTGACGTTTTGCTCACCGACGACGAGCGTTCCTATGAATTTATCGATCACATGTTCTCCTCTCTTTCCGAATGTTTCCGCACCAAGCGCATCCACATCGGTATGGATGAGGCATTCAACCTCGGTCGCGGCAAGCACCTCGACATTCACGGCTATGAGCCTGTGAATACCATCATCAAGCGTCACCTCGCTCGCGTTTGTGAGATCGCCAAGAAATATGACTACGAGGTAATGATTTGGTCGGATATGTTCTTCCGTTCTTGGAACAACGGCAAATACTATATTCCCAAGTGCGAAATGCCCAAAGAAGTTGTTGAGGCGTTCCCCCCTGAGGTCATTCCCGTTTTTTGGGACTATTGGACCACAAGACAACAAGGCTACGCCGATATGTTTGACAACCACAAACAGCTCTCCAAAAACACTTGGTTTGCAGGCGGTGCATGGAGCTGGATCGGTATGATCCCCAGCAACCGTTACACCCTCAAATCCATGATCCCCGCTCTTGACGCGTGCCGCGAGAAGAAGATCAAAAACGTCTTCTTTACCATGTGGGGCGACAACGGCGGTGAGTGCTCGCACTTCTCGCAATTGCCTTCCCTCTTCTATCTTGCCGAATACGCCACGGGCAACACCGACGAGGAATTGATTAAGGCGAAATTCAAGAGAATGTTTGGCGTTGATTACGACGAATTTATGGAAATCGACAGCCCCAACCACATCGTTGAATACACAAGCTACCCCAAGAACCCTGCAAAGTATATGCTCCTTTCCGATTACTTCAACGACTTCCTCGATTATAGTGTTTGTCTTGGAGCCGGTGCAAAGTTTGGTGAAATCTCCAAAAAACTCTCTGCAACCGCAAAGAAAACGCGCAAGTACGGCTACGTATTTGATGCCGCCGCAAAGCTTTGCGACGTGCTGGAGATCAAATATGAGCTTGGCCTTCGCACGCGCCGCGCCTACGAGGCAGGCGACAAGGAAGCTCTGCGCGAAATGGCAGAAAAGGATTACACCGAGGTTATCAAGCGTCTTGGCATTTTTGTAAAAGCCTTTGAAAAGCAATGGATGACCGACAACAAACCCCACGGCTTTGAGGTGCAAGACCGTCGCATTGGCGGTGTCATTCGCCGCACCGAGGCTTGCCGCGCGCGCATTCTCGCATACGTTAACGGCAAGATCGACCGCATTGAAGAGCTTGAAGAAGAGCTCCTTCCCTTTGGCGGTTTTGATGCCGGCGTAAGTCTTTCCTTCAACTATGCGCGCCACGCTTCTATGGTAAATTTGGATTGATAAATCAAACAATCAAACGGTGGGCGACCAAAAGTCGCCCACCGTTTAGTTTTTCGGCTTCCCTTTTGAAATCAAGCAAGCCAAATATCCATATACAAGCGACGCCTCAATTCCGCCTGAGTCAGCCTTCAATCCCCCCGTAAGGGAGCCAAGCAATCCTTGCTCGTCTACTGCTTCCTTTACACCTTTGGAAATCAAATATCCAAAGCCCGTTAAAGGAACTGTTGCACCCGCACCTGCAAAATCGACGATTGGTTTGTAAATTCCTATTCCGCCAAGCACCACACCTGCCACAACGTAGGCCACCAAAATGCGTGCGGGGGTAAGCTTTGTTCGGTCAATAAGAACCTGCGCGATCACACAAAAAATGCCCCCGACCAAAAAGGCGCGCAAATACGTCAATAGCAAATCCATTTTACTCGTCTCCCCCTTTTAAATGTTCTATCTCGAGCAGGTGTGCCACTGCGAGCACCTTTTCGCCCTGTTTGAGACTGTCGG
>JAGBSQ010000026.1 GCA_017631775.1 Clostridia bacterium
AAACGCGTTCCAAACAGCCTTGCCGCTCCAACCGCACCAAACGGTGGAGATGCTAACGCCGTGCTTTTCAAGTGCTGCGAGAACCTTTTGTGCCCACTCGTCGGTGTAGCAAGCCATATCCCAGCAGGTGAGCTGAATGGAGTCAAAGCCCATGTCTTTTACTTCTTTAATTTTTTGATCGATGTCGGTATCTTGATGAAGGTTAATCAGCACTCCAAGTCTCATAGTAGTATCTCCTTTTTTTATCAATAGTTAACGGGGAGGGTGGCAGCGCCGTTGTCAGCGCTTTCGCGGAGCAGTTCAACAAGCTTTACAGTCTTGTATGCACTCTCGGGCGGGTTGTCGAGGTTCTCGCTGTTGTTCAGGAGCAGATCGATGAAGAATGCGAATTCCTCGGTAAAGGGACGGCAAACGGGAATGTCGGGAACAAAGGGGTCGCCCTCGTTGGGGTAAACCTTAACGGCGTAGCCTTGCATAACGACTTGCGCCTTTTCAAATCTTGCGCGCAGACCTGCAGAGAAGGGGCTCTTGCGGCCTTCGTTCCAAGAACCGTCTGCAACAACGGTAAGCTCGGGGTAAATGAGACGGGTGTTTTCAACCTGCCAACGGGTTTGACCGTTGAATGCGGTAACACTGACAGCTTCGGGTTCGCCAAGGAGGAAGCGTGCCATGTCGATATCGTGAATGTGCATATCGAGAATGCAACCGCCGCTCTTTTCGTCATTTTGGAACCAGTTTTCAAAGCCCCACTCGGGATGAGCGCTCAAACGGTACATATTAAGGGTTTGGAGCTTGCCAAAGGTGCCCTCGTCGATGCACTTTTTAACGTAACGGTAGGAATCGCTGAAGCGCAGGCATTGACCGATCATCAGCTCTTTGCCGGTCTCTTTTGCAACTGCAAGCATCTCTTCGCACTCTGCAGAGTTGAGAGCCATAGGCTTTTCGCAAAGCACGTGCTTGCCTGCGCGAAGCATCTTTTTGGTGTACTCGCAGTGCAGGTAAGTGGGCAGACAAATGTCAGCCATATCAAATTCTTCGTTTGCGATCATCTCGTCAAGATCGGTGTAGGTGTGAATGCTATCGGCAATCTTTACGGGTTCCGCGCTTGTATTAATGGTGATCTGCTTTTCAAATTGAGATTTGTCAATATCGCAAATAGCAACGAGCTCAAAGGGAACGTTGCGGGTAGCGAGGTCGGTGTAGCCTGCATAGTGGGTGCGAGCAATACCGCCAAAGCCGATCATAGCAATTCTTACTTTTTTCATGGTCATATTCCTTTCGGGGGAGAATTGTATTTAGAATAATGGATTACATTCCAAGAACAGCCGCACCGATAATGCCTGCATCGTTGCGCAGGGTAGCAATGCGAATGTCGGGAGCCTTAACAACGCCGCGACCGTAGATTTGAGGCAGAACCTTGGGAACTACCAAGTCAAGCAGATATTGGCCCTCGTTGGAGATGCCGCCGCCGATGGAGAGAACCTCGGGTTGCGCGATGTTGATCATGCTGGCAATTCCGCTTGCGAGGTATTCAACGTATTCGTTTACAACCTCGGTAGCTGCCGCGTCACCAAGACGCATGCCGTCAAATGCGGTGCGACCGCTAACCTTGCCTGCATCTGCTACGAGCTTGGTCATAACGGTTTCGCGACCGGTCTTTGCGCACTCTTCAAGCTTTTCTTTGGTGGTCTTGATCAGGCCGGTTGCAGAGGAATAAGCTTCCCAACAACCGCATCTACCGCAAGAGCAGGGACGGCCGCCAACTTGAATAACGATGTGGCCAAGCTCGCCTGCAGCAGAGTTAAAGCCCTTGAGCACCTTGCCGTCGGTAATAACGCCGCCGCCAACACCGGTGCCGAGGGTGATCATAATAGAGGATTTTGCGCCCTTTGCCGCGCCTGCAATGGCTTCGCCCCAAGCAGCAGCGTTGGCATCATTTTCAATATGGAACTCCTTGATGGGGAGCATTTCACGGAGCATGGGGAGAATGGGGAAGTGATCGAAGGGAAGGTTGTTGGCATAAATTGCCTCACCGGTCTCATCGCTAACGATGCCGGGGGAAGCGATACCAACAGAGGCAACCTCGCTCATATCAATGCCGGCTTTGGTGCAAACCTCTTTGCAAAGAGTTGCAATGTCGGCAACGATTTTTTCGGCAGGGCGTTCTGCATGGGTGGGAACGCTTGCCTTTGCAACAATCTTAAATTCCTCATTTACAAGGCCTGCGGCAATGTTTGTGCCGCCAAGGTCGATACCAATACGATACATAATGGGTCTCCTTTGTAATTTATGTTATATTTTTTGTTTTCAGTTTTGTGCGAATATTTCTTCAATGTCCTCTTTGCCGTAGTATTGCTTAGAGTTGCAAAAACGGCATACAAGCTCCAATTTGTCGCTCTTGCCTTCGGCAATCTGCTCGTCAAGAAGCTTCAGGCAATCGCCCTTACCCAAGGTGATGAGTGCTTTGGTGGTGCGCTCGCGGTTGCAGTTGCAAAGATAGTCCACATCAAGCTCATCAAAAATGTCAAAAGGAACATCCTTGAGCGCCAAAGCGGCGATCTCTTCAAGAGAAATGCCTTTGTCAAACAGAGCGGATACGTTGGAGAGATAGGGCAGATTTTTTTCAATTTGATCTACCGTTTCGGGATCGGCAAAGGGAAGCAGTTGAATGAGTACGCCGCCTGCCGCACGGCAGGAGAGGTCGGTGTCTACCAAAACACCAAGCGCGCACACGGTGGGAACCTGCTCACTTTGTGCATAATAAGCGGCAATATCTTCGGCGATCTCACCGCTGACAAGCTCAATCGAGCCGTGATAGGGCTCGTTTGTGCCAATGTCCTTGATAATATTGAGGTAACCTTGTCCCACAGCGCCGCCAACGTCGAGTTTGCCATTGGCTTTGAGGGGGAGGTCAACGGCAGGGTTTTGAATGTAGCCGCGCACGTTGCCAATGTAGTCGGCAACGGCAAGAACGGTGCCTGCAGGTCCGTCGCCCTTGAGGCTGACGGTAATGGTGTCGGTCTTTTCACCGAGCATACATCCCATAAGGGAAGTAATTGTAAGAAGTCTACCCAAGGTGGCGGTTGCCACGGGGGAGGTATTGTGAATGCGAATGGCCTCGTTAACGATTTCGGTGGAGCGAATGACGTGAATACGTGCGCTTCCGTCCGAGGTCATAGCGCGCAAAATAGTCGAAGGCATAACGTTTCCTTTAAAAATTATTTTTTAATTGCACGAGCGGCAAAATACCAACGCTCGCACTCGGGCGCGGGATCAGAAAAATCAAAATTGCCCCAAACGCCAAGGAGTTCAAAGCCTGCATTTGCAAGCAGTGTTTTTACCGTTTCAAGGTCGTAGCATCGTTCTACTTGATGCTCGTCTGAGCGGCGGTAGTCGCCATTTTCTAACTCTTCAAACAGGGTCAGATCAAAGTCGCAAAGACCGCTTTCGGGGTGATAGGTATTTTGCCAACCGCAGTACACGGCGGCTCTCTCACCGTCATCAAACACGAGCTCGTCTTCCAACACGTACGCGTTGTTGCCGTATGTGTGCTCAAATTTATAAGGTGTGTTCATGTCAAACAGGAACAGTCCGTCAGGGTCAAGATAGTTGTGCACGGTTGCAAAGCATTGGGAGAGATCCTCGGGGGAGAGCAGATAGTTAAGACTATCCAAACAGCAGGTTACGGCACCAACCGTGCCATAGAGTTCAAAGGAGCGCATATCCTGCTGCAGCCAAAGAATGCTGTAGCGACCGTCATTTTGAATGAGAGCTTCGCCAAGCATGTCGGTACTGCCGTCCACACCGATCATATCATAACCGCGAGAGGCAAGCTCAAGCGTCATTCTACCGGTGCCGCAGGCCAAGTCGAGAACAAGCTCGGGGCGTTGGGCAAGGTAGCGATCAAAAGCGGCTTCAAAAAAATTCGCCCAAGCAACGTAATCGATCTCGGCGTTTAGTTTATCGTAAACGCGCGCAATGGCTTCGTATCCTTCACAACCCATTAGTGATGCACCTTTCTGTTCAGTCTGTCCAAAACTTTTACATAACCCTCGTTGCCATACTTAATGCAACGGTTTACGCGGCTGATAGTAGCTGTGGAAAGACCGGTCTGCGAAGCAATTTCGGTGTAAATGTGGTTATCCATCAACATTTTTGCAGCCAAAAGACGACGCGACATTTCTTCCAATTCTGAGGCTGTACAAAGATCTTCCAAAAAGTGTCGGCACTCCTCGGGGGTCTGCAGGGTCAAAAGTCCCTGACACAAATATTCCAAAAGTTCGTCTTGATTGAGGTTTCTCATTTTGAGGAAATCTCCTTTGCGTAATCTTTCAACTTATTGTAACACAAAAAAATATAAAAGTAAATATATAAGTCAAATTTTTCTTTGCAAAAATCAATTATTTGTGGCGACGAATCCATACTTGCATATCACTTTTGCCGCGGTTGGCGAAAGCGAAATAGGGAATGCATTTAATACGTATAGGCTCGGTCGCACTCTCGTCGGCATCAAAATAAAGCGATGACTTTTCTTTGAGGCGAAAGGCGGGAAGTGTGACCGAGTACAAGCCGTGAAAGTCGGTTGTTTCAACAGCATCGGCAAGCGCGGTGGTCGATACTTCTATGCGGTTCAACCGGGTGCCGTTGTCTACACCTTCTATACAATAGACCACAGGGCCGCGCATAAGCGCTATTCTGCCAACGTTGTCACGCACCAGTGGATTGGCACCGACAAATGCAAGCGAGATGTGAAAATCCAAATCCAGGGTAAAATCCTTACATACCGATATATAAGCATAGCTATCGCGCACCTCGGGAGAGATAGCAATACCGTCAAGAGTAACTGTAAGATTTTTGCACCACTCCGGCACACGCAAAGAAATCGTTTTTGCCGTATAGCCGTTTCCTTGAATGCGGACTTTACCCGTGCGCGCATAATCTTCGATGATAGAGATATGACCGTGAGCGGTATTCAACTCTGCCGAGATGTATTGCTCCACGCAAAGCGCATCACCCTCGTCTGTGCAAATGTAGTCGCCAAGATGTGCGAAAAAGCGGTTGATGTTAGGGGGACAGCAAGAGCAACCAAACACCTCAAG
>JAGBSQ010000183.1 GCA_017631775.1 Clostridia bacterium
CAAAATGGGCAAGGGCATTCTCGTCTCCCCCACCGTTGACGGCAACCTCATCACCGGCCCTACGGGTGTAGATATTGAAGACAAGCTCGACAAATCCACAACAGCCGAAGGTCTTGCATTCGTTATGCAACAAAGCAACGAGAACACAACCGGTGTTCCCTTTGGCAAGAGCATTACCTCCTTCTGCGGTCTGCGCGCGGTAGGCTCCACAGGTGACTTTATCATCAACAACGCAAAGCCTCGCTTCATCAACGTAGCAGGCATCGAATCCCCCGGTCTTTCCTCTGCTCCTGCCATTGCAGAAATGGTAGTTGAGCTGCTTGGTGATGCAGGTCTTGCACTCGAAAAGAAGGCAGACTTCAATCCCATTCGCCCTGCAACCCACGCCTTCCGCGAGGGTACCATTGAAGAAAAGAACGAAATGATTGCAAAAGACCCCACCTACGGCCACATCATTTGCCGTTGCGAAGGTGTAAGTGAGGGTGAAATTCTTGCGGCAATTCGCCAAAATCCCCGTCCGCGCGACCTTGACGGTGTTAAGCGCCGCACACGCGCACAAATGGGACGTTGCCAAGGCGGCTTCTGCTCCCCCTACATTGTAGAGCTTTTGGCACAGGAAATGAACATTCCCTATGAAGAGGTAACCAAAAACGGCGGTGCTTCCTTCATCAACGTTCAAAAAACAAAGGAGGTAAAATAATATGAGAGAAATAGATCTTGTCATTATTGGCGGCGGCCCTGCAGGCATGAGCGCGGCTCTTGCAGCATACGAAGCAGGCATTCGCGACCTTTTGATTTTGGAACGTGACGAACGTCTTGGCGGCATTTTGCAGCAATGCATTCACAACGGCTTTGGCCTGCACCGCTTTGGCGAGGAGCTGACCGGCCCCGAATACGCTTGGCGTTATGAAAAGGAAGTGCTTGCAAAGAACATTCCCTTCATGCTCGGCACAATGGTGCTTGACATTACCCCCGACCGCGTAGTTACCGCTACCAATACAGAAAACGGTGTATTCCAACTCAAAGCAAAGGCAATCATTCTTGCAATGGGTTGTCGCGAGCGTTCTCGCGGTGCGCTCAACATTGCAGGCACACGCCCTGCAGGTATTTACAGCGCAGGTACTGCACAAAAGTACGTTAACCTCAAAGGTTACCTCCCCGGCAAAGAAGTTGTTATTCTCGGTTCGGGTGACATCGGCCTGATTATGGCACGCCGCATGACTTTGGAAGGTGCTAAGGTTCACGCCGTTTGCGAACTGATGCCCTACTCCGGCGGACTTGCCCGCAACATTGAGCAATGCCTCAATGACTTTAACATTCCGCTCAAGCTCAGCCACACCGTAGTTGAAATTCACGGCCGCGAGCGCCTTGAAGGTGTTACCATTGCAAAAGTTGACGAGCGTCGCCGTCCCATTGCGGAAACACGCGAATACATTCCTTGCGATACACTTCTCCTCTCGGTTGGTCTTATTCCCGAAAACGAGCTTTCCAAAACCGCTGACGTTGCCCTTGACCGCGTAACGAGCGGTGCTGTGGTTGACCAGGACAGACAAACCGCTACCGAGGGCATCTTTGCCTGCGGCAACGTTCTCCACGTGCATGACCTCGTCGATTTCGTTTCCGAAGAGGCTGAGGTTGCCGGCAAGAGCGCTGCGGCTTACATTCTTGGAAAGACCGAAAAGAAGATCAGCATTCCTCTCTCTACCGACGGCAAGGTACGCAACACCGTTCCGCAGGTCATCACCGCCGAAAAGGACGTTACCGTTTACTTCCGCGTAGCCGACGTTTATCGCAACGTCACCCTCAAGGTTCTTGACGGTGAGCGCGTTGTTGCTCAAAAGAAAAAGAGCCGCATGGCTCCCGGTGAGATGGAAAGCATTACGCTCAAGGCATCTGCATTTGCCGATGCAAAAGATTTGAAATTCGTTTTGGAGGTGCGCTGATATGAAAAGAAGCTTAACCTGCATCGTTTGCCCCATTGGCTGTCAACTTACGGTAACCCTTGAAGATGGCGTTGTAACCGAGGTTGTTGGCAACACCTGCCCCCGCGGCAAGCAATATGCCATTGATGAATGCACACACCCCGTGCGCACCATTACCACTACCGCTCGCACAGCTGACGGCGGTGTCATTCCCGTAAAAACATCGCAACCTATCCCGAAGGAATTGATGTTTGAATGCATGAACGTAATCAACGGTGCCGTTGTAACCCTACCCGCACAAATCGGTGACGTTGTTATCGCAAATCTGCTCGGCACGGGCGCTGACGTAGTTGTTACCGCAAACATGAAATAAAAACAAAAGAAGGCACTCATTCGAGTGCCTTCTTTTTTGTTTAATTTTTCTTCCAGCTGCCGGGGGCAAAGAAGAGCAGGATGGGGACATTTTCAAGTCTGCATGCAAGCATATCAAAAATGAGTACGAGCTTGGAGAGAATGCTGAAATTGCCAAAATGCATCATGGGGCCTACGGCTTCAAATCCGGGACCGATGTTGTTAAAGCAGGAAAGAACTGCCGTGAAGTTTGTTCCAATCGAAAAGCCGTCAAAGCAAACGATCACAAAGCTCAAGAACAAAATCAGTACGTAAGCAGAAAGATAACCGTTTACACCGGACATGACCTTTTCGTCAACTGCGCGTCCGTTTACGCGTACAACCTCCACCTTGTTGGGGCGCACCATTTGGCGAATATTGCGGCGCAGGCCCTTGAACAAAAGAAGGACACGCGCGCACTTCATGCCACCGCAGGTACTGCCCGCGCAGGCACCCGTAATCATCAGTATGGTGAGAATTCCCTTTGAGAAGGTCGGCCACAGATCAAAGTCTACAGTAGAATATCCCGTGGTGGAAATGATACTTGCAACCTGGAATGCCGCGTGGCGAATTCCCTCGCCAAGAGTATCGTACATGCCTGCAATATTCCAAGTAATAAGCGCAATACTGATACCAACGATGCAGAAGTACAGGTGCAATTCTTCATCTCTGATAACCGAGCGGAATTGGCGCAAAAGAATGAGATAATAGCAGCTGAAGTTGATGCCAAAGAGCAACATAAACACCGTGGTAACGTTTTGAATGTAAGGGCTAAAGCTGCCAAGGCTATCTGCCTTGACGCCAAAGCCACCGGTTCCCGCTGTGCCAAACATCGTGCACAATGCTTCAAACCAGTTCATGTCACCAAGCATCAGGAATGTAAAGTTCAGGGCGCTGAGCACCATATAAGTGCCGTACAGATAGAGCGCCGTTTGGCGAAGTTTGGGAACAAGCTTGCCTACCTCAGGACCCGGGCTTTCTGCACGGAAGAGGTGCATGGTAAAGCCTTCGTTCTTTTTGCCGCTCGGAGAGAGTGCCAAAAGGAAGACAAGTACGCCCATGCCGCCAACCCAGTGGCTAAAGGAACGCCAATAAAGCATGCCGCGAGAAAGAGCCTCAACATCGGAAAGAATAGATGCACCCGTGGTGGTAAAACCGGAAACAATCTCAAACAGCGCATCTACAAAACGCGGGATCTCGCGCGAAATAACAAAGGGCAACGAGCCGATAAGGCTCATCAATATCCAGCTTGCCGCTGTACAAACAAAGCCTTCGCGCGCGGTCATGCGGTTTGCGTTGTTGCGCGACAACAGCTTGAATGCAATATAAAGGGCAACCGCTATGCAAACGGTGATTGCAAAGCCCAAAATCGCTTGTACTTCTCCGTCATAAATGCTGATGGCAAGCGCAGGCAGCATAAACACCGCCTCCGCTATGCAGATCAGGGAGAAAAAGCGACACATGATTTTATAGTTCATAAGATCTCCATTCTGCCGCCCTAAAGCGGCATAAAATGATGATAGGGTCAAATTCCCCATTGCTTGCAACCCAAAAGGTCACAGGGGTATGGGGATTTTGCGCGCAAAAGCTCAACCGGTTTGACAGGAAGCCTTTGTACTACGCTCCTCTTATTATTCGAAAATATCGTTGAGCTCGAGAATTGTGGTGTCTCCACTAACGATCACTACAACGCTATCTCCCTCTTGAAAGAAATCGTCACCACCGGGAATGATTACATCATTGCCGCGTGCAATGCAACCAATACGAACGTTCTTTTTAAAGTTGATCTTTTTAAGAGGCTCCTCGCAATGGAAGGTGTCGGGGTCAACCAAAAACTCAATTGCCTCGGCTTGTCCGTCTGCTATGTGGTGAATGGCAACGGCAGCACCGTCACGGTTCTTCATTGCGCGCACGTAGCGAACAATGGTGTTGCAACACAACTTACCGGGAGAAACCACGCTACCGATGGAAAGCTCATCAATAAACGCGGAGTTATCAAGTCTGCCAAGGCGTGTGACGACCTGCGGAACACCAAGGCTCTCGGCATAAAGAGATACGATAACGTTTTGCTCGTCGGTATCGGTCAAGGAAAGCAATGCATCGGTTTCGGCAATGCCTTCTTTTTCAAGGAAGGTCAGGTTTCCTGCCTCGCCGTGTACAACAGCCGCACGCGGCAAAAGCTCGCTCAATTCAAGGCAACGCTGTGCATCCTGCTCGAAGATGGTAACGTCGATAGAACGGCTGTTCTTGAGCTTTTTAGCAAGGTAATAGGACATTGCCCCACCGCCAACCACCATTACGCGGCACGCCTTGTGTGTAACGATGCCAAGGCTTTTGAGCATGATGGCAAGGTCATCAGGTGCGGCGGTAACAAATACGCGGTCTCCCTCTTGCAAAACAAATTTGCCGTCGGGAATGATAGATTCGCCATCGCGCAAAACAACGCAAACAAGCACTCTTGTGCGCACAACGCTATCCAAATTTGCCAAAGACACGTTGCAAAGACGGCTTCCCTCTTCTACGCGCAGTTCTGCCAATTCGGCACGGCCGCCCATAAAGGATTCACGCGTCAGGAAACCGGGATATTTGATAAGACGCTCGATTTCGGCAGCGGCATCCTGCTCGGGGTTAAAGGTAAGAGAAATACCGAATGCATCGCGCATAGCATATGCTTGCTCGAGATATTCGGGGTCGCGGATACGTGCGATGGTATGAATGCGAGGATTGAGACTGCGCGCCGTCATGCAGGAAAGCAGGTTCAATTCATCACTGCCCGTGCAGGCAATGAGAAGTTTGCACTTTTTAACGCCTGCGCGTTGAAGCGCTTCCATAGAGGCGCAGTTGCCCTGCACCGCCATAACGTCATAGCGATTGATGCCACTCTCAAGCACCTCGGGGTCGGAGTCCATAATGGTCAAGTCATATCCTGCCGCACCAAGCTCGCGCGCCAAGGTCTCGCCAATATCACCGCAACCGCATATCAAAATTTTCATAGCTGTAATCTCCTTTCAAAAGGGATCATTCATTATCGAAAAGAATTGTTGTAAGATCAGCGCAAATATTCCACCGCCGAAAGAGCGGCTACCGTACCGTCAGATACCGCTGTGGTAAGCTGGCGCACGTTTTTGCGGCAAGCATCGCCTGCGGCAAAGATGCCGGGGCAAGAGGTTTTGCACTCGTTGTCAGTTATAAAATATCCGTCAGCATCGAGCTCGACCAAATCGGCAAACGCCGCATTTTGCGGGAGCTGTCCGATCGCTTCAAAAAGTGCGGCAACGGGGAGATACTCCACCGCTCCCGTAGAAACGTTGCGAAGCGTGAGAGATACCAAACTTTCTTCTCCCTCAAATTCTTCAATGACCGTTTCTCCGATAAACTCAATGTTATCGTATGCCGCCATTTGCTCGGCAAGATTTTTTTCTGCACGAAGCTCCGCACGGCGGTGAATAAGATAAACGCGAGAGCAGTATTGCGCCAGCACCAAAGCGTCTTGCACAGCGGTGTTGCCGCCGCCCACAACCGCAACCTCCTTTTTGCGGAAGAACATTCCGTCGCAGGTCGCGCAGAAGGAAATGCCGCGACCGATGAGCGCTTCTTCCCCATCAAGTCCCAACTTGCGGTGCTTCAATCCCGTTGCAAGAATGACCGCCCCGGCAATATAGGTCTCGCCGCCTGCTACAAGGGTGAAAGCATTGTCGGCTCTGTCAACCCCTTTGACACTCGCATAAACGATGGAAACACCAAGAGCCGTGATCTGCTTTGTAAGTCCGTCGGCAAATGTGTAGCCGTCCACATCGGGGAGTGCGGGATAGTTTTCGATTTTTCGTGTTGGCAGAATTTGACCGCCGAGCGCCTCGCCCTCAAAAAGGACAACGCGCTTGCCTGCACGTGCCGCATAAAGCGCGGCCGTCATGCCGGCAGGTCCGCCGCCAACAATGGCAATATCGTAATTCATAATTTCCTCAAAATTTGCTTATTTAACGCGCATCGCCTTGATGCGCTCGGCATTGGGCGTGACAACGCACGACCAATTGGTGTGATAAATAACGAGTCCCGGTTTGCCGCCCGCAGGCTTTTTGACGTTGCGAACCCAGGTGTAGTCTACCTCAACGTTCTCGCCGTCTGCCCCCTTGGAATAGAAAGCGGCAATCTCTGCAGCCTCGGTAAAGTTTTCGGCCGGTGGGTCATCGCCATTTGTCAGCATGACCGTGTGAGAACCCGGCATGCCCTTGACGTGGAACCAAAAATCGTTTTTGCTTGCCACCTTGTGGGTGATATATTCGTTTTGCAAATTGTTCTTGCCGCAAAGCACGCGATAGCCACCCGAGGTGCGGAACTCTGCAACCGTAGGCGTGGGCATCTTTTTGGCAAGCGCATAATTCTTCATGCGAGAGGCATAACCCGAGCGGTAGAGCTCCTCACGGATTTCGGCAAGGTCTGCCGCAGTTTCGGCGTGCGTTAGAGCATCAAACACCGTGTCGATGTAGCGCAATTCGGCTTCGCCGATTTCAATCTGCTTGGAAAGCTCCACGCGAGCGGTTTTGGATTTGTTATACTTTTTGTAATAGACCTGCGCGTTTGCAGAGGGAGAAAGTCTGTTGTTTAGCGCCACCGTGCAGGTGACAAAGGTACCGTCCTCGCGGTAGTCGCTGTAATCGGTGAGGGTCGCCTCGCTCATGCCGCGAGAGAGCATATAAAGGTTGCCCGTAATGAGGTCGGCATATTTTTTGTATTCTTCTCCGCGTTCGCAATCGGCAAGCTCACCGCGCTGAAGCTCCAGCTTTTTGCGCAGGCGTGCATCGGCATTGGTCAAAATGCGCAACACGTCAGCCGCGCGTTGGCGAATGTGGTTTTCTCTATCTCTTGTATGGAAGAAGTCATCGAGCATCTGCCCCGCGCTCGTATAGGGGCGCATTTCAAAATCTGCACCGTAATGACGAAGCTCACAGAAAGCATACTCAACCGGCTTGTTGCCTTGAAGAACCATGGTGGGCGTATAATTTGACGAGCGGATCATTTCGAAAATGCTCGCAAAATTCTCCCAAAGCTTATCTATGCGGCAAAAGGTGACGGGAGTGTCGGTCTCCCCTGTTGTGCGATAAACGATTTCGCGTGCAACCCCTGCGGAAACACCGAGAAAGGTCGCACTAATCCATTTGTCGGCAGGGCGTTCGGGTGCGGCAGATTTCCACAGCGACCAAAAATCCTCGCTTGTAACGTCGAGCGGATTGGTTTTATCCTGCGGTGGAGGGAGTTCGTATGTCATGCCCGGCAAAACCTGACGAAGTGCCGAGGTGGAAAAATCGATGGGGTGCAAAACTGCCATAACGCGGCGCTCATCATTGAGGAGCATCAGGTTGCTGTGCTTGCCCATGATCTCACAAACAAGATAGCGGTGGCAATCAAAGCCCATTTCGTCGCGTGTTTCAAACTCAAGCGTTACCACGCGCTCAAATCCCTCTTGATGAATGCCCGAGAGCTTTGCTCCCTGCAAATGCTTGCGCAAAAGCATGCAGAGCATGGGGGGCGTTTGCGGATTTTCCTTTTGCTCGTTGGTAAAGCCAAATCGGGGATTGGAGGAGCCTGCATTGATAAGGAGACGTTTGCCACCTTCAAAACTGCGCATTTGCAAAACGATTTCGTCGCGTTCCGGCTGGAATACGCGCTCAATGCGCGCACCAAGTGCTTTTTCGCGAACCTCGGCTATCATACACGCCAGCATTCCTGCATCAAATGCCATTCTCTTTCCCCCTTCTCTAAAAAATTCTTTATAAAATATTATAACATATTATTGCAATTTTTACAAGTAGGTGTTATAATAATTTTAGAAAAGCTTAAGAAAGGACTGTTTGAAAACCATGAACAGAACCGTAATTGGCATTGACGTAGGCGGAACCACAACAAAAATTGTAGGTTTTCGTCAAAACGAAAAGGGCGATGCAGAGCTCATCGCTCCCCAATTTGTGCGCGCGACCGACCCCTTGACGTCGATCTACGGCGCGTTTGGAAAATTCACCGCAGAAAATAACCTTACCCTCTCCGACATCGACCGCATTATGATGACGGGAGCCGGCTCGGTTTATGTACAAGATGCAATGTATAGCCTGCCCTGCTCTCCTGTTCCTGAATTTACAAGCAGTGGCGTGGGCGGCCTCTACCTCTCCGGCCTTGATGAAGCCGTTGTTGTCAGCATGGGTACCGGCACCGCGATCAATCATGCAAAGCGCACAAAGAACGGTTATGAGATCAAGTACCTTGGCGGTACGGGCGTTGGCGGCGGAACCCTTATTGGCCTTTCCCGCAAGCTCATTGGCGTTGATACCATCGAGCACATCGAAAAGCTCGCTCTTGACGGAGACCTCGGCAACATCGACCTGCGCATCAAGGACATCGCGCAAAACCGCTCCTATCACGGCATTAACGAAAACTTGACCGCCGCAAACTTTGGTAAGGTTTCGGATATGGCAACCAATGCCGACCTTGCACTCGGCATCTCTAACCTCGTTGCCGAAACTGTTGCAATGCTTTCTATTTTTGCGGCACGTAGCTACAAAATCAAGGATATTGTCCTCATTGGCAACCTGACTACCATCGAGCCTATCCGCAACGTTTTCGAATCTCTCGGCGATAGCTTTGACGTCCGCTTCGTCATTCCCGAAAACGCACAGTTCGGCACTGTAATTGGAGCTGCATTGCATAAAGAATAAAGGATTGTGGGGGAAACTTCTTGAGAGAAGTTTCCCCCACACCCCCTTCAAGAACTTTCTAACAAAAGAGTAAAAAATAATATTCAAAAATATTTTAGATTTTTTGAGAAGTTATGTGATGTATGTACCTTAATTCTCGTTTATTGTAGTAGAGAGCCTTAAATCAAAAGGCCTTGGGAAAGGAGTTTTTATGAAAAACACATTTGTCAGAAATTCTTTAGTAATTTTGTTCGTTTTGTTAGTGCTTGGTTTGGCATCTTGTAAAGATACCAATAAAGAGCCGGAGCAAACACAGCACACACACATGTTTGGTGAGTGGA
>JAGBSQ010000184.1 GCA_017631775.1 Clostridia bacterium
CGCAGGGAAGTCCGATTTTAGAAAGGATTGTCTCGCGGCTTTCGGGGAGTGTGGGGTCAACGAATACCCAATCGGGCGTGCGAACACCCGCATCGCGCAACAGACGTTTGGCAAGGTCTTTATCCATCGCCAGTGCAGAGCCAACGTAGCCGGAACCCGTGTAGCGAATGCCGTAGTTATCAAGCGTTGCTTGCAACTGTCCGTTTTCACCCATTGCACCGTGCAAAGCGAGGAATACGCGGTCTGCCATGCGGCAGAGCCAAAGAACGTTGGGGCCAATGAGCGCTTCGGTGTTGCCGTTTTCTTCTTTTAACTTTTTTAATTCGGGAATTTCTTCGCTGATGGTGTGCGACTAGTTTGCCTCGGTCTTAAAGAGAGTAAAAGGATCCTTGGGTAATTCGCGAATGCCGCAGTAAGCATCTAAAAGAAGAACACGGTGGCCGTTTTTAATCAGGGCGTTGGCAATGAGACTGCCCGAGGTGAGGGAGACCTCTCTCTCGGGGGAGTAGCCGCCCGCAAGTACAACGATGTTCAAAGTGTTTGGCTCCTTTCTTGAAAGGGAATGTTCGAAATATAAACCACACGGTCATTGCCGCCAAAGTCGCGTTTGACGCAGACGTGTGCAAAGTTTTGCTCTTTTGCAAGTGCCAAAAGTGCCTCGGCTTGGTCAAAACCAATCTCAAAAAGGAAGAACCCGTCCTCTTTGAGCAGAGGCGCGTAATGCTTGAGAATGGTGCGGTAAAAGATCAGACCGTCTTCTCCGCCATCGAGTGCTGCAAAGGGTTCGGCGTGTACCTCGGGAGAGAGCGCCTCGATATCCTTTGTGGGAATGTAGGGGGGATTGGAGAGGATTGCATCAAATGGACCGTGCTCCGCAATCTTTTCGGGAGGGGTGAGTACGTCCTCCAAAACGCCGCAAAAGCGAGCGTCAACGCCATTCTTTTTTGCATTTCTCTCTGCAAGTGCGAGGGTAGCGGGGAATTTTTCAAGTGCCGCCGCCGTGGTGTCGGGGCGCTCGGCAAGGGTGGAGACAGCAATGCAACCGCTGCCGGTGCAAAGGTCGGCAAATTTTGCCTTGATGGGCAAAATGCGAATGGCGGTCTCTACCAAAATCTCCGTATCGGAGCGCGGAATGAGACAGTCGGGAGACACCTCATAGGTTTGGCGGTAGAATTCCCACTCGCCCAAAATATATTGCAGGGGTTCGTGCGCCAAACGGCGGCGCGCGGCCTCCTCAAGCTCTTGGCTTGCATAGTCGCGGTCGGGGGTGGCGCGCAAAAGAGAGGGGGAAACCTGCAAAAAATGCTCCATGAGGCAAACCGCATCCCATTCGGCATTTTCAATTTTCGCATTCTCAAAGAGCTCGCAAAGCTGACGGTATGTCATGGTTCTCCTCCTTTTGCAATTTATCCTTTATCATATTATCACAGAATACAGAAAAAGGGAATAGATTTTTTGAAAAAATAATAAAAATTTTTAGAAAGCTCTTGATTTTTTCAAAAAATGTGGTATACTTTTTATATAAAAGTGTAATCGTGATACTATGCCATGACGTATGGAGGTATAAATATGGAAAATCAAGGTGCAAAAACCATTAAGACCATTTTTAAAATTTTGGGTATTCTGCTTGCTATTGGCGCAGTATGCTTTGTTGCTGTAAAGCTTTATAAAAAGTTCTTCAAAAAGGAAGAACCCGTTCTCGAAGGTGCCGCTGATGAGGTTGAAGCTCTTGAAGAGGGTGCCGAAGCAGAAGAGGTAGCCGAAGAGGTTGTTACCGCAGAGGATAGCTTTGAAGTTCCTGCCGAGGCAGTTATTGCTAACGCAGACCAAATGGAAGCGTAAAATTGATTTTATTACATCCGAAAACGGCTTTCCGTAAACAGAGGAAGGCCGTTTTCTTCTCTTGAAGAAAGGAAAAAACTATGGCTAATTACAGAAGAGGACGCATCAACGAAGAGATGCAAAAGGAGCTGACAATGATCATGCGCCGCGTAAAGGACCCCCGTGTAAGCGAGGCTTTTATCAGCATTACGGCGGCAGATTGCACCCCTGACCTCAAATTCGCAAAAATTTATTACTCGGTAATGGGCGGCGACAAAAAGGAAGTTGCCAAGGGTCTTAAGGCGGCATCCGGCTTTATCCGTCGCGAGCTTGCCAACTCCCTCAATCTGCGCATCACTCCCGAGCTCACCTTTGTGGCCGATGACTCGGTAGCATACGGTGCGCACATTGCATCTATTTTGAACACACTCGACATCAAGCCCGAAGAGGACGAGGACGAAGAAGAGGAAGTATGAGCCTGAGTCTGACCAATTTGGATGAGCTGATTGCCGCGCTGGAAACACCTGCCAATACGCTCATCATCTTTCACCGCAATCCCGATGCCGACGCCATCGGCTCGGCATTTTCACTCCGTAGCGTATTGGAGCAGCTTGGCTCTCCCGCGCGTTGCATTTGTCAGGACGAGGTTCCTCAAAATTTGCAGTTTTTAACCGACGGTGTGCAAGAAAGCGTGCTTGCAGAGGCGGTTCTTTCAAATTTTGAGGCAGAGCGCATCATCTCCGTTGATACGGCATCGCTCTCGCAAATGGGAACGCTTGCAGATGCTTTTGGCGAGCGCGTCGATTTGATGATCGATCACCACAAGGCAGATGCTCCCTACGGTGCACAAAACTACATCCGCCAAAGTGCGGCTGCAACGGCTGAAATCATTTTTGACGTTATCAAGCACCTTGCAAGCGAAGAGAGAATTACCATCGACGAGGCAATGTGCGTGTGTCTTTATGCCGCAATCAGTGCCGATACGGGTTGCTTCCGTTATTCCAACGTAACGCCCAAAACACATATGCGCGCGGCAGAGCTTGTATCCAGCGGCATAGATTGTGCCGAAATCAATCGCAAGCTGTTTGAAAACAAAAGTCTTGAACGCTTGCGCGCACAATCGGCAGCTATTTCCAACATGGAACTCTTTGAGGACGGCAAAATTGCCGTTGTTACGTTCCCGTATGCACTCAAGGCCGCGTTGGGACTTGGTGACGATGACCTTGGTGCGCTTGTCGATATTCCGCGCTCGCTCTCGGGCGTTGAGGTCGCACTCTGCATTCGTCAACCGCTCCCCGAGGGAACCTTCCGCGTGTCGGCTCGCTCCAATGGGCAATATGACGTAGCAGAACTTTGCCGCAAATTTGAAGGCGGCGGACATGCTAAGGCTGCCGGTTGCACCTTGATTGCAACCGATATAGCAGAGGCCATGCAGCGCATCGTTTCGGCAATTCAGTTTGATAAGGCTTGATCAAATGAATAAAACACCTCCTTTTGGGGCAATGCTGATGTTGCACAAACCAAAAGGAGGTTTTTTATGTTTTACAAAAGAATACTTACGTTGTCACTTACAGTCGCTCTTTGCTTGCTTGTTGTGGGATTTTTGCCGGTGCAGGGAGAAGAGGAAATTTACGATAAGGTCGTGCGCCTGCACGTGCTTGCCAACTCAAACACCGCAGAGGATCAAGCCGTAAAGCTTGCGGTAAGAGATGCCGTTCTTGAGATCACCGTTCCGCTTTTGCAAAATTGCCAAACCAAAGAGGAAGCAGTTCTGCTCCTTGAAGAAAACCGCGCGCTCCTGACCGAGACCGCGCAAACGGTTTTAGAGAGGGAAGGCTTTGACGATACCGTCAGCATTGCAATGGGACTTGAAGAATACCCCACACGAACCTACGATAGCCTTTGCTTTCCTGCAGGGGAATATATCTCCATGCGCGTAAGCCTTGGGGAAGGGGAGGGGCAGAACTGGTGGTGCTGTCTTTTTCCACCCCTTTGTCTTGGTGCCGCAACCGTGAGCGAAAAGGAGGCCGAGGATGCTTGCATTTCGGTCGGCTTTACCCCTGTGCAGTACAAAATCATAACAGAGAGTGACAAGCCTGTGTACCGCGCAAGATTTAAAATTTTGGAGTGGCTTGGTACTTGACGTGAACGGGCGGGAGAGTGCAAATTTGCAAATTTCTCGCTCGCGCGCACGCGCGCGCACGCGCCCACGCGCGAATTTCTTCAAATTACTTGACAAATTCAATATTTTATGGTAAAATATACCCAAATTATAATGCATATCATAAAATACGAAATTGATAAAAAAGGAGAACGTTATGAGAGATTACGTTATTTTTACCGATTCCGCCTGTGACATTAAACCTGAATTGCTTTGTGAGTGGGGCGTGCCCTACCGTAGCCTGACCTTCCGTTTTGACGGTGAGGAAAAGGAATATTCCAACGACGAGATGTCGGTTGGCGAATTTTATGACAAAATGAGAGCGGGCGGTGTTGCCAAAACGGCTGCCGTCAATGCCGATGCATTTGCTCAAATGTTTGAGGAGATGGCTCTCAAAGAGGGCAAAGACGTGCTTTATCTCGGTTTTTCTTCGGGACTTAGCACCACCTATAATTCTGCACGTATTGCTTCCGTTGACCTCAAGGAAAAATACCCCGAGGCAAAAATTATTGTTGTTGATACACTCGCGGCATCTGCAGGCGAGGGCTTGATGGTCTATTTGACCGCAGAGCAAAAAAAGAACGGTGCCACCATTGAGGAGGCCGAAGCATTTGCACGCGGCCTTGTTGACCGTATGGGCATTTGGTTCACGGTTGACGATCTCGTTTATCTCAAGCGCGGCGGACGTGTCAGCCCCACGGCGGCATTCGTTGGCAACCTGCTTGGCATCAAGCCGGTTCTTTATATGGATAACGAGGGTCACCTCATCCCCGTTTCCAAGGTTCGCGGTCGCAGAACCGCAATTATGGCAATGGCCGACAAATACACCGAAAAGGCAACCGACAAAGAGAACGGCACCGTGTTCATTTCTCACGGCGCGTGCGAAGCAGATGCAAAGTTTCTTGCCGACATTCTCAAGGAGAGACACGGTGTTGAGGTAAAGGTCATTACCGACGTTGGCCCCGTTATCGGTGCACATTCCGGCCCCGGAACGCTGGCACTCTTCTTTGTGGCCAACGAAAGATAAATAAGCGACGTGGTGCATTTACCACTTACTTTAAGGAGATTTACCCATTATGGCAGAAGATAAAAAGAAGGCAACGTCCACGCCTTCAAAAAAACCGACTGTTCAAAAAAGCACAACACAGTCCACCCGAAAAACGATCAACCGTGAGGATGTAGCAAAACTTGCAGAGTCCGCAAAAAAGGCCGCCACAACGGTCAAAAAAGCGGCAAAAACCAGCGTACATCAAACGGCCGTAGCCATCATCAAGGTGCAGGATGCTACCAAGAAGAAGGTTGAACAAAAAAAGGCCGAGCGTGCCGCTGCTGCAAAAGAGCCCACCGCAAAAAAGAAAAAGACCTGGCAGGGCATAAAAGTAATGGGAGGCAATCTGCTTTCCAAAATGGCAAAGGGTGGCGCTCTTGAATTGCGCTCCAATGCCGAAGAGGTCAATAAGCTCAACGTATTTCCTGTTCCCGACGGTGACACCGGCGACAACATGCGCATGACCATTGAGAGCGGTGTTGCGGCTATTGAAAATCTTGAAACCGACAACCTCGCCGACGTTATGAAGGCGTTTTCGCACGGCATGCTTCTTGGCGCGCGCGGCAACTCGGGTGTTATTCTTTCGCAGTTCTTTGCAGGTACCGCAAAGGGCATTGAGGGTGTTGACGAGGCAGATCCTGCCGTGTTTGGACGCGCATTGCAAAGAGGCGTTCAGCAGGCCTACACCTCGGTCATGACCCCCACCGAGGGTACCATTCTCACCGTTGCGCGTGAGGCTGTTGAATATGCCGTATCTCGCATTACTCCCGAGAGCACCATTCAAACGCTTTTCGCTGATCTTGTAGGCGAGATGCATGCTTCCTTGGAGCGCACTCCCGAAATTCTTTCCGTTCTGCGCGAAGCAGGCGTAGTAGATAGCGGTGGAGCAGGTCTGTTCTATATTATGGACGGCTTTAACCGTGTTCTCAACGGTGAAGAGTTCCTCGACGAAGAAGGCTTTGCCAAGCTGAGCGCAAAGGAAAAGCCTGCGGCGCCCGAGGAAAATTTGGATGCCTTTGGCCCCGATAGCGTTATGACGTATGGCTATTGCACCGAGCTTCTCGTTCGTTTGCAAAACGCCAAAACCAATATTGCAACCTTTGATATTGAAGCGCTCAAGGCATTCCTTTCGAGCGTTGGCGACTCTATCGTTGCCTTCCAAACCGATAGCATTGTCAAAATTCACGTGCATACCCTCACCCCCGAAAAGGTGCTTGCGCATTGCCGTACCTTTGGCGAGTTTTTGAAGGTGAAGATTGAAAATATGTCGCTCCAACACAGCTCTGTTGTGGAGGAGGGCAAAGAGGAAAAAGCCGCTCCCGCAAAGGAAGAGGCACCCGCAGCACCTGCCGCACCTCTCAAAAAATACGGCGTTGTTGCCGTTTGCACCGGCCCCGGCATCGAGCAGCTCTACCGCGATTTTGGCACCGATGAGGTGGTTGAGGGCGGTCAAACACAAAACCCCTCTACCAACGACTTCCTAGATGCGTTTGCCAAGGTAAATGCAGAGCATATCTTCGTTATTCCCAACAACGGCAACATTTTTATGGCGGCACAGCAGGCGGCTGACATCTACACCGCGGCTAAAATTCACGTAATTCCGAGCAAGAATATCGGCTCCGGCTATGTGGCTCTTTCCACCGCCAACTTTGAGTGTGAGGATGCTGAACAAATCGCAAGCGAGATGACCGAAGCGCTCGGCCGCGTAACCGCCGGCTATGTTTCTCCCTCTATTCGCGATGCCGAAATCAATGGCGTTACCATCAAAAACGGTGACACCATCGGCATTATCGGCAAGGAGATCGTTCTCTCCAACCCCGATCAACACACCGCCGCTCTCGGTTTGACCGAAAAGATCCTTGAAGGCGATAAGTTTATGCTCACCGTCTTTTGCGGTAAGGATGCGACACCTGAACAGCAATCCGCTCTCCAAGCCGACATTCAAAAAACCTACCCCGCAATCGAGGTCTATTTTATCGACGGCGGTCAGGATATCTATCCGTTTATTTTTGTAGCTGAATAATTTTTTTGAAATGATTGCGGGAAAACCTTTTTTGAGAAAAAAGTGTTTTCCCGCACCCTTTCCAAAAAACTCTCTGACAAAAAGAATAAAAATAAGGGATAGCGCACTTGCTATCCCTTTATTGTGTCTTGTAGGGGATGACGTCCTCGGCATCCCGTTTTGTTTATAATCAACTTTCTTAGCGCGCAGGGTCTTGATGGTGCCCACGCGCTCGCGGCAGCAAAAGCGAGGTTTTACCTCGCGCCGATCGTCTATCCGCAAACTAATAACTTTATTCTTGGACACCTTTGTGCGAGATTTCTTGAAGGGGGTGTGGGGGGGAACTTCTTGCAAGAAGTTC
>JAGBSQ010000185.1 GCA_017631775.1 Clostridia bacterium
CAGTTCCGCATTACCGCCCGCAATTTTGCGCGAGGCGGTATACTCCTTATCTCGCAAACGGGAGTCATCCCAATCACGCCCCTGCTCGTCCTTGCCAAACACCCATAGCTCGTCCGTGATAAATTCAGGACGGTCTTCTACGTGTTTGATGTAAACAATGATAGAAGTGACAGGAGTCCAGCTTGTCGGAAGCTTGTTTTCCCCCAACAGCGCATTAATCATCGTGCTTTGTCCGGAATCGGATCTCCCCAAAAGAACCACCTTGGGCTTGGTGGTCAATCTATTTGTGGACATCAAAAACTCGTTCAAGATATTTACATTCTCACTGCTGGTATTTTCTATAACAGATAGCAAATATTCACTCACGCTTTCGCGCAAATATTTCATTTTGCTCCAATTGTTAATAATTTCAATGCCGCAAGGAGTTTCTTTTTGATAATCAAACATTTGATCCAAGGTAACTCCATACTTATCACAAATAGAAAGCAACACACGAGCGGGGATGTCCTCCGGGCTATCTTCATACCGCGAAAGTGCATCCTGTCTGATGCCTATGGCTTGTGCCATCTGCGCTTGTGTGATTTTTAATTTTTCGGTGCGAAACTTTTTGAGGTCAAAGCTATCCATAATTTTTCTCCTTTTGCAAAATCAGGAATCCTACGCCCTGATTATAGCATGTTAAAAAGTAAATGTCAATGCATTTTTGCAAAAAAAGTAAAACAATATGCAAATTACGCATTGAAATTACCCGTTGATAGAAGAGGCTGTAAATACAAACGTACCTAAAATGCAATACAGTACAACTATTGTACAAAGCTCTTTGATTGGATGCAGGACTACTGACCAAGTTGGCAAAAGGGCGCCGATTTACAGTTCTTACAATATAGGGGTTTGGGCCTAGCCCAATGTCGTCGCGGCAGCACAACGCGCTGTAATACAAAGGCGAAACTCGCAATTGACACTTACTCCCCGAAACGGATATGGGACTGGGCAATTTGCCCAGTCCCATATCCGTTTAAAAGGGGAAGGGACATCAATCGTCCCGCTCCGTCATTGCCGCGATGGCGATCTGCATGCCGAGGCGGAAAGCGTGTATAAAGACCTCCTTGTCGCATAGCTCGGCGTACTCGTTCCAGCAGTCATCCAACTTCTCAAAGATTTCCTTTAATTCACCTGTTAGATTTGCCGTTAGCTTCTCGTGGTGCCGAGCGATGTAGCCCATCAACTGCGTCATCTCGGGCGTGTGGCGCACGCTGCCGTAAGGCACAATGTTCCCGCGCCAAAGTTCCTCCAAGATGTTATCCATTCTCCTCACCTCCCGATGCAAAAACAGCGGCCGCGCTACCGAGATCACTCTCGGCAATGCAGTCGCCGTTTTGTTTCATTTTTTCTGCTGCGATCAGCGTCTGGCGGACGATCTCCAGTTCCAAGCGCGTTTGCTCGTCCTCCGTTTTGTCGGGTGCCAACAGCATCGCCTTGAACACCTCGCCCATCACGCTATAGCGCTCCCCGTAGTATAGTTCTTTCACTGTGATCCGTGCCATTTTTGCTACCTCCTATGGTTGGTAGCACATACTATACCACAAGTTTGCGGGAAAGTCCAGAAAAGAAAGTGTTAACACGCTTCTTTAAACTGTATGATTCGCCTTTTTCTCTACCGAGAGAATGAAATCAGCCATAGACATTGCGGCATTCACGAAAAGTCTGGCATGATGCTCATCAATATTGATTCTCGCAGCTCCAACACCATGAGCATCGCTATCCTTATTTCTCATTTCGGAAATAGACGATATGATTTTTTCAAGGCCAGACAAAAGTGTATTGATTCGCCGGTCTGTATTAGCATCAGCATGCATATTATACTGATTTTTCACTTGCTTATATAAATCGGCAATATTTCCGGATGTAGAAGGAGTTTCTCCTTTTTTCTCTATTGCATAGCAAAAAACTTCTTCAAGCAAAGTGCGCGATTTTGTGATGGCGCTATCAAAGTTTTTACTTTCTACATCCTCCATTGCACGTTTAGAGATGCTAATAATGTATTCGCGGTCAATTGTTCGGATTTTAGGAGTGCTAATTGTAACGGTGGCACCAAGTTTTCGCATGACAAATCTATCATCAATTAAAACCAGTTCGTTTCCGCCAAAATACAGGTATCCGTTAATATGCCGCATAATACCTTCAACAATTTGCTTGTACGCATCCTCTATTACTTCGGGTGTATGTCCTGCAAGAATATTGTTGAATTGCCTCTTGGAAAAAATGTATGTCAGTAAATCGGAACACTTGTTTCGTTCGATGCACTGCTCGAGCAGTTCATCTAAAGATTGCCCGCGGCTCAAAGTGCCGCCGCCCCAAGAATACGTAACCGGCAAGTCAAACCGTGTGGAAAGATCACACAAATCAGGCCCGCTTAAATATGGGAGAGCGATGCTCATTGATGAACCGTCTTTAAGCTTGAATTCTTCAAATGTTGCATCACCGTCGAGAATAGCAAGTATCTCTCTTGTTCGCAATAATTCAAACAAGTTTTGATTTGGACGAATAGCCATTTACACATCCTTTCTAATTTTTATTTCAACGAAAGCATATCACCATTGATCTCAATATCACTTGAAATCAATTTCAATGCGCTTTCAAGGCGGGACAAGATGGCATCTCCCATACGGCTGAAGCCAAGGTGTTGCACGAGGAGACGGAACAGTCCCATCTTCTCGGCAGAAATATTTTGCTTCAACAGCTCCTTCAGACCGAGTGCCAATTCCTCGATCGCGATATATTTGACATCGCGGGGAGTGCCTGTGTTTTCTGCAGGAACACGAAGCATTGGGATTTCTTTGCCTTGCAAATACAGGAAGCCGTTTTTGCGAATGATGCCAAGGTTGCGGCAATAGCGCATTTGTGCCTCATATTCGCGTAAAACAACGGACGTCACCTTTTCACGGCCGTCATACAAATGGACCAATCGCTTCAGCATCCATTCTTCCGACACAGGAGATTCCACCTCAAGCACCGCGCGTATAATGCGGGGCACATCGTAGTTGCATCGGGATTGAACGTTGAACACATTTACCATCTGATACTTTGGAAATTCAAAGTGCTTTTCTTCCACTCTTTCCTCGAAAGAAATCTCCGGCTCGTCCGATTGCGTATCCACTCTGGGAGCATTTTCAATTGCTTCCTTCACCGCGGCAAGCAGTCGTTCTTTTTCTGCGCGCTTGTTTCTGAACCAGTCGGTCGACCAGATGCGGTAGAATTTCCAACCCATATTCTCCAAAATGGTTTGGCGCAAGCGATCTCGGTCGCGTGCGTTTTTGGAAGAATGGTAGGTGGCGCCATCGCACTCAATTGCCAACAGATAGTTGGAGCTGTGCGGATGCTTCAATGCCAAGTCGATCTTAAAGGAAGAACAACCTACTTGGGTGTCAACCGCGTATCCCTTGTCACGCAAAAATTCACACACTTCCATCTCAAACTCGGAGTCAAAGTGTTCAAATGCGTTGACGCTAATGGCGCGCTCCAAAGCGATAGCGCCGTTTTCCGCATAATCCAAATATTCGCGCAGGAGTCTTGCGCCAACCGATTGCGTGCGGGACAAATCAATATCGCTGTAATGCATAGAGGTAACAAGCTGCACGTTATATTTGGCACGAGTAACAGCAACGTTCAAGCGGCGCTCGCCGCCCTCTCGATTGATCGGACCAAAGTTCAGCAGCAATCTGCCTTGGGCATCCTTGGCGTATGCAATGCTGAAAATAATCGTATCACGTTCGTCACCCTGAACCGTTTCCAGATTTTTGACAAAGAAGGGCTCGGGACGATCAGACTTAAAGAAGGGCTCTTTGGACGGATCGCTTTGTCTGCGCTTGGCGATCAGCTTTTCAATCAAATTCTGCTGTGAAATGCTGAATGCCACAACACCGAGACTGCGCTTTGGATACTTTTCAACATTTTCAAACACCAGATCCACCACGCGTTCGGCTTCGGCTCTGTTCGTCTTGCTCTGGCGATCAAACGTGCCATCCACATAGTGGTAATCCACGCCAACGCCCGGCATATCCGCCTTTGCAGAGGGGAAGGTAACCAAGTCGTTATCGTAGAAATTCTTGTTGGAAAAAGAGATCAGCTGCTCAAATCGGCTTCTGTAATGCCACTTGAGTCTGCGCTGCGGGAAGGTGGTAGAGCAAAGATCCAAGATCGACTCGAAATCGGTAATGCTTTCATCCTCGCTATCGTCATCCATATCAGCCGAGGCATTAAAGAAATTGCTGGGCGGCATCTGCTTCGAGTCACCGACTACGATCAGCTGCTTACCACGATAGACGGCACCAATCGCATCCTGCGGGAAAATCTGCGATGCCTCATCGAATATGATCACATCAAATTTGATATCGGGCGACAGGAAGGTGCTGACACTCAAGGGCGACATCAAGAAGCAGGGCTTCAGCGTCAGCGCCAATTCTCCGATTTCGGAAAGCAGTTGACGAACGCCCTTTTGCTTGCGGCGCTTTTCTCCCTCTCTCAGTAAGATCGAGATCGCGCTACCTTGCGCCACCATATCAAGACTCGGGCGCTGTGCCGAAACGCTTGCACGGATCTTAGCCTTGTTGATCTCAAAATTCAGTTCGTCCTTTTCCTTGAAACGTCTTACTGCCTCATCGTGGGGAACGCGCATCAACTCCAGCAATACAGGGGAATCGTGCAAAACGGCATCCACCCACTGCGAGTAAAATGTCTTTTTGAAAGCGGAGATCAATTCATCGGTCGCGATCTTGCGATCGATCGTATAATCAACAAAGCCTCTTGCTTCAAGATTTTGGAGCTTCTTGAGCAATTTCACAAACTCGCACCAATTGTCAAGCTGATCGATGGATTGCAGGCAAGTGCGCAGCTTGTCGGCAAGTGCCAACAGATCTATAGCTTTGAAGTCACACTCTGCAAAATCCACCTGGGCAAATATGCGTTTTTCTGTATCGCTGCTCGGTTGTAATGCTTCGTCAAAATCTTTGGCAAACTGTGCGAAACTGCCTTGTTGTGCGGCGAACTCTTCTACAGACAGCTCTGCAAGCGACGCGTACGCGAGACCATCATTTGCAAATGCCTCCATTGCTTGCAGTTCTGCAATCAACTGATCAAAATCGGTCGTTACGCCTTGATATCCGACACCAAGTAAGGGCGCAATATCGCTTGCCAAACGATCAAATTCAACCTGTGTTGCCTGACAGCAAGCAAGCGCTTCCATATGTTCAACTGCGGCTTTGTACTTAGGCTTTTTGCCGTTGTGACGACAAAGCTTCAACTCAGCCATCATGCGCTTGTACTCGCCGTTAAATAAGCGCGAGAAACCGCCGTTAAATTGCTTCGTCAGCTTTTTGTGGAACAAGGCTCCGTCGATTTTATAAATATCGGCATCGTATTGCTCGTCCAAAATGGCGCGCTTTGTCAAAACGGTTTCTGCCAAAGGTTGTATTTCAGATACAGTTTTTAAGAGTTGGGCGATTCTGCCGGATGCCAATAATGCAGGGACTATAAAGGCGCTTTCACTTGCCAGTGTGAAAAAGCTTCGGAACGCATATGCAGATCGCAATGTATCAATCGTAACACCGTATTTTGCATTGGCGCGCAGAGCAATTTGATTCAAAGCAACACAAAGATCGGCAAGCGCCTTGAGATCGGCCTTGAGTTGCATTTTTGCCTCATAAGAGGTATCCGGCGTGTCAAAACCAAACCAAGAATTGCGGTGATAGTCATATCCGATAGAGGGCGTGTATTCCACGTATCGCTCCAATGCGGCTATAGCGCGCTCAATATATTCTTCACCCTTGGATTTGATATTGGCGATCGCAAATTCGGTATCCGGAGCCTTTCGGCAGGCAGAAACCTCCTCATATAGCCGATAAAGAGTTTTATTGATAACAGGGCGGATTTTGTGCAGCTCCTCCGCGTAAGAATCCAACTGCCGTTGCGCCTTGCGCTTTGCCTCCAGCTCGTGCTGTGCACGCTCGGATACGCCACTTTTTTGCGCTCTCAACGTGTGGCACAGTTCCTCAATGACCAGCTTCTTGTTTGCTTTGTGGCTGTGCAGCTCCAAGCAGAACTCCTCGAGTCCCGCTTTTTTCAACTTGTCGTATACCACACTCAAAGCGGCAAGCTTTTCGGAAACAAACAACACCTTTTTGCCGTCTGCCAAGCATTCTGCAATGATATTGGTAATGGTCTGGCTCTTGCCTGTTCCAGGAGGGCCCTGCAAAACAAAGCTTTTGCCTTCTTTCGCCATTTCAATGGCTTCGGATTGGCTGGAGTCTGCATCTACTACGTTATGCAATTCAAGCAAATCAACGGGAGAGATCGTATCGCCATCTCTTGTGCCGAGGCCGATCACAGACATATCGTCTCCGGCCATTGCACGTACGTTGGGGCTCTTAATAATCGTTTCCGCATTGTTTTTGAGATCCTGATACATATTGATCTTCAAAAAAGAGAAAATGCCGAGCTTGCAATCTCTGGAAAGCGTCCATTTCAAACGGGAAACGAGTGCCTCCACTTTGTCAAAATAAGCTTCAATGTCATCGTCATCATCAAACGCGGGGAGCGTGAAGCCAAACTCGTTTTGCAGTTTATAGGAGACCGTGGGGTTGACAATGATCTCGTCATCGGTAACCTTGATGTGATAGGGA
>JAGBSQ010000186.1 GCA_017631775.1 Clostridia bacterium
GAATCCGTCACCGTCGGCATCGGTCATGTAAGAGTAGACCTCGGAAAAATCCATAACGTAGTATTTTTCGTTGTACTCTGCCACAAGAATGAACATCGTATCATCTGCAAGCGCATCAAACTGTGCTTGATTTGTCACCTTGCTGTATACAGGAACGGGGCGGTTACAGTTTTTGCACGCTTCGCCGTCAAAGTTGTGTCCCATTGCGGGGATCACGGGCATTTCCTCGCCAAAAAATTCGGTGAAGTTTTTATCTTTTGCATAGCGATTACAGTTTTCGCAGTACCAGTATTCTTCGCACCCCTTGAGCATACAGGTAGGCGCATCGTATTCTGCGTGGCGAACAGTGCCTTGATGGCGGCAATCCGAGTAGTAAAGGTATCCCTCAACCTCGTTTCCTACGTATTCTACGTTCGTACCGAGATAGCGGAAGTAAAATGCCTTGCCACCCGTACCGTCGTTACGAAGATCGACGATCATTGCATAGCGCATTGTCGTAGAATTATAATTACTTGGATAGTAGCTCCAGCTTCCGTTGTAATGCAGTGTGCCGCTAACTCCGTTTTCAGACCAATAATAAGGATCAGTGATCCATTGTCCTTCCTCAAAGGTTCTAATTTTAAATTCAGCACTGTATGTTCTTTCCGCGTCGTTGTAGTAATCATCGTCGCCGTCCGCGCTTTCGTAAGTCTCGGTATAAGCGAGGTAGTCCTCGCGTCCATTGATGAACATACCCAGTTCGCGATCGTACCGCTCTTCATAACGCATAAACGCCACACCCAGTGTATCAGCAGGTACGGTCAGTGAACCGTCTGCATTCACCCAATCGGTAACGTCCACAGCAGGAATCGAGCTGTAAGCCGTTTCACTTGCCGCCACGTCCTTCATAGCGTAGTAACGATCGCCGCTTTTGATAACGAACAAGAAGTCGTCACCGAGATTATCGGTTTCCGTCTTGCAGCTACCCTTAAGACGCTGCATAGTTACACCCACGGGCTTCGTATAGTCGTGAACGATTGTTTCAAGTTTCGTGTTGCCCTCTGCGCTCGGTTCTTCCCAATACGCCATCGCAGTCATCGGCATCACACCGAGTACCATCATTACACTCAGCAGCAGTGCGAAAAATCTTTTTGTTTTCATTGTCTTTCTCCCTTCTGTTTTGATAGTATGACTCTATCTTACCCATATTCTATCATATAGAAGATGGAGCGCGGCACACCCCGAAGGGGTGAAAATGCAAAAACAGGGGTGAAAAAAGGGTGAAAAGGTGATTTGAAGCGCAAAAAGGACGGCAGATGCACTCTGCCGTCCAAAAGACCATTATTTAATTAGTAATGCGTAAAGCTCCTCACGTGAGCTGACACCAACCTTGCCGTAAAGCGTGCGGGTGTAGGTTTTGATGGTGTTTTCCGAAAGGCATAGCTCATCGGCAATTTCTTTTCTTTTTTTGTTTTGGAGAACCAGCTCAAGTATTTCGCGTTCTCTTGCTGCCAGCATTTCGCCGGGTTCAAGGAACGAGAGGATTTTCAATACCTTTTCTTCCATTGGCATTGTTGCGATATCTACGGGTACAGGACGGGGGATTTCCCGCTTTGGCTGAGGCACAAGATCTACACGAATGTAGTCCTGCATCATCCAATAAAGTCCAAGCAATATGATCTCGCTGAACAGATAAGAAACCGAAAGAAATTCAAAATCCCAAGGAATAAACTTCTCCACAAGCCAAACCGCTATATTGCCAAGCACGATAGCAGCAAGAAGAATGGCGTGTCTTTGCGAAGCAATCATTTTTTTGCGTATGGATTGAAGGATGCAAACAACCATTGCAGAAAAATAGGCAAGAAGGTAAACCAAATATGTAGGATGCAACACGCCATAAACTTTTTTGAGTTTGGCGGCACCGTCAACAAATGTCAGCGACACTTCCTTGTAATACCACGGCAGAATTCCCGAGGTGGCGACAATGGCGAACATTGCAAATCCTATTACAGATAGGGCAATGACTAACTTTTTCTTAACCGCAAAACCGCAGAGCCTAACGATAGTCAAAAGCATTGACATCGAAAGAAAAACGCTTCCAAAGTATGCGATGTCGTTCGCAACAATGGCAAACTCTACAGTTTTTGAAACCGAAAGCAAGAAATATCCTATGTTTACAACAGTAACACAGATATACAAAAGGAGCAACCACGGCTCTTTTTCGTGAACAAGTACAGTATATCCAATGAGCAAAATCACTGCAATTACCGCCATAATGGCATACGTTACAATCAAAGCCGCCCCTCCTTTATAAATTTTCGGTGAGTGAAACTGTTTGTTTTAACATTATACCACATATTAGGAAATAAGTCAAGGCGATTTGCGGATTTTGAGTTGCTTGAAATGCCATTGTGTACCACATAACGAAACCGAAGAGGAACAAAAAGGCCGACGAGAATAAAACTCGTCAGCCGTAGTTGTTTTATTCAATTACTGAACCAATTCACAAAATTCGTCAATCTCTTTTTTAATGACCTCAAGACCCTCGCACCAAAATTCCTTGCTTGTCAGGTCAATGCCTGCAATTTTAGCACAGTCTTCTATATCCATAACTGCAGTTGCTCTAAGCATCTCCTTGTAAGTATCAATGAAGGCCTTGCCTTCCTTTTCATACTTGGCATACAGTCCTCTTGCAAAGAGGCCGCCAAAAGCGTAGGGGAAGTTATTAAAGCTGAGGCCGCCGCTGTAGTAGTGACCCTTGCACAGCCACATATATTGGTGCATAAAGTTTTCATCAAGGCCGTCACCGTATGCC
>JAGBSQ010000187.1 GCA_017631775.1 Clostridia bacterium
GGTATTGAGATCCCCTTCCTTGTAAATTACAAGATCCCGATTCTTACCAAGGCTCCCGGCGGCTTCCTCGTTTACGGTATCGTAATTGCTGTTATGAATAAGCTGACCGAAAAGAAGGGCGGCGTTAAGAGAAAGTCCTTCTCTTGCGAAGGTTGCCCCTCGAACGGAAGCTGCAACAAGACCTCTTGCTCGGTTGAGGCTCAGAAGGAGGTAGAAGAAAATGCTTAAAGAACTCATTCTCATTCTGATGGGCGGCGTTCTCGTTAACAACTACGTCCTGCAACAGTTCCTTGGAATTTGCCCCTTCTTGGGTGTTTCCAAAAAGACCGACCAAGCGGCCGGCATGGGCATTGCCGTTACCTTTGTTATGTTGGTTGCAACCGCCGCAACTTGGCCCATTTACCACTATATCCTCGCCCCTAATTACACCTACCTGCAAATCATCGTATTCATTCTCGTAATTGCATCGCTGGTTCAATTTGTTGAGATCATTCTCAAGAAATTCATTCCCGCGCTTCACAAGTCTCTCGGCATCTACCTGCCCCTCATTACTACCAACTGTGCAGTGCTTGGCGTTACCCTGAACAACATTACCGCTGAGTATAACTTCCTGCAATCTATGGTTTCTACCTTGGGCGTAGGTCTTGGCTTCTTGCTTGCAATGGTTCTTTTTGCAGGCGTACGTTCGAGAATTGAAAACTGCCCCGCTCCCAAGTGCTTTAAGGGAATTCCGATTACACTTGTTGCGGCTTCCATCGTAGCGCTTGCATTCTTTGGCTTTGCGGGCGTGGTTGAAAATCTGCTTGGCGCATAAGGAGGATAAAACATGACCATTTTAATTCCTACAATCCTTCTTGGTGTTATCGCGCTGATCTGTGCAATTATTTTGACGCTTTCCAATCGCTTTTTTGGCGTAAAGGAAGACGAAACCGCAGTTGCAATCAGAGCTTGCCTGCCCGGTGCAAACTGTGGCGCTTGCGGCTATACCGGCTGTGACGGCTATGCAAAGGCATTGGCAGATAAAAGCGAAGGCAAAACAAACCTTTGCGTTCCCGGCGGTGACAAGACCGCGAAGGAAATTGCAGCTATTCTCGGTGTAGAGGCTGAGGACGTTGTTGAACAGGTTGCATACGTTGCTTGTAACGGCAATTGCGGCGCAACCGAAAGAAAATACGACTACAAGGGCTTTAAGAGCTGTGTTGCCGCTAACCTTTTGTATAACGGCGACAAGACCTGCAACTATGCATGCCTTGGCTACGGCGACTGCACACGCGTTTGCCCCAAAGATGCTATCTCGGTAGCAGACGGCATTGCAAAGGTTGACCCTCAAAAATGCATTGGCTGCGGCATGTGCGTTCGCGAATGCCCCAACCACATCATTAAGCTTGTAAACGATACCGTAAAGGTAGTTGTTCAATGTTCCAATCACGATAAGGGCGCTATCACACGTAAGCAATGCATCAACGGTTGCATTGGCTGTATGAAGTGCCAAAAGGCTTGCCCCAACGGTGCTGTTAAGGTTGAAAACAACCTGGCAACCATTGATTACTCGCTTTGCACCGGCTGTAAGGCTTGTGTTGAGGTTTGCCCTGTTCATTGCATTCACGAAGATAACTTCATTTGCGGTGCGCACTAACTAAATTACAAACATCTTATTCATTAAAAGTAACAAACATCAAATTGGGTGGAACACATCGCGTGTGTTCCACCCATAAAAAACAAAGAAAGGAGAGCCAATATGGAAAATCAATGCGCGGCAAAAAAGAAATACCGTTTGGATATGATCGTCATAGCCGCTATACTGCTCCTATCTGTTGCACTCCTTCTTGTTATGACACTCACCCGCGAGGAAGGCGCCAGTATTGTGGTTGAGATCGACGGTCAAACCGTTGCGACCTATTCGCTTTACCAAAACGGAGAATATTCCCTCAACGGTGGAACGAACGTGCTTGTGATTGAAAACGGACAAGCCTATTTGAACTATTCCAATTGCCCCGATCACACCTGCGAAAAGACCGGAAAAATCCAATACGTAGGACAAACTATTGTCTGCTTGCCAAATCGACTCACCGTTACCATAAAGGGTGAGGCATCGGATGGCGTTGACTTTGTTTCGTAAGGAGGACTGCCGATGAGAAATAAAAAAACGCTTCAGTTGACAACCATGGCTTTTATTATTGCATTTGCAATGATCCTCTCTTTTGTCGAAAGCCGCATTCCCGCATTGGTCGCCATTCCCGGTGTAAAGGTGGGACTTGCTAACATTGCAGTCATCTTCACACTCTACAAGCTTGGAACCAAAGAAGCCATTACCGTCTCCATTATTCGTGTTCTTCTCATAGCCATGCTGTTCGGCTCTGCGGTGAGCCTGATCTACAGCGTTTGCGGCGCGGTTTTGAGCCTTTTGACAATGATACTGTTAAAGAAGCTCACGCCCCTGACCGAGGTTGCCGTAAGCGTTACCGGCGGCATTATGCACAACGTGGGACAAATTGCTGCCGCATCCTTTATGCTCAGCACAAACGTTGTCATCTACTACCTGCCCTTTTTGCTGGTTTCGGGAACCGTCGCCGGCGTTGTGGTAGGCATTGCTTCGGCAATACTAATCAAACGCGTAAAATTCAAATACCAATAAAAGCATCGAAGAAAATTCGGTGCTTTTCTTTTTGCCCAAAAAACTACTCCTTGACAAACGGCAAAAAGAATTGTATAATAAAATTGTGCAGGAAATAATTGCATATTATTTATGAAAGGACAAAAACCATGAAACGCAGAACAAAGCTTTTTTTGACCATTTCAGTTTTAGTTTGTCTTCTCAGTTCCATTGGCGCATGCCTCTTCCAAACCGATTTCGGTGCCATCGAATACCATGACATGACCTTTGTTACCGAAAGCGGACATGAGCTTGATGCCCTCTTGCTCGTGCCCGAAACCGCAACCGCCGAGAACAAAGCCCCCGCAATTGTTGTTAGCCACGGTTGGTACAACAACCGCGAAATGCAAGACCTCAACTACGTTGAGTACGCTCGCCGCGGATACGTTGTTCTTGCCATTAGCATGTACGGACATGGTGACTCCGAGGTGATCGAATCCAACACCTGGTGGGATGATGAAAACAACGCCAACGGTCTTTATGACGGCGTAAAATATCTTTCCACCCTCCCCTACGTTGATACCGCAAAAATTGGCGTTACAGGCCACTCCAACGGCGCGCTCGCTTGCCGCGAGGCTGTGCTGCAGGATAAGGAAGGCCTCATTGCCGCAGCTCTGCTCGTCTCCAACGATGCCGTATATTATGATGAGGACGGCAACTTTTACAACCAATTCGGCTCTCGCGATGCCGCTATCGTTGCCTGCCAATACGATGAGTTCTTCCACCGCGTTGACGGCAACGCTCCCCGTGACTACATCAATCAAGTAACCGCACAATCCTTCCTGCACTTTGGTGTTGACCCCCAAGGACTTGAAATGCGCAAAGCAGATGAGTTCTACACAAACGAAGTAGACGGCAAGGTTGCCATTCGTGCCATCTATAACCCCGCAATTACACACCCGTGGGCACATTTTTCAACTGACGTAGTTGCATTCAGCGTAAATTTCTTTGACCGCGCGTTTGGAGAACCCGTTTCCCGCGACCGTTATGATCAAATGTGGCAAATCAAGGCAGCATTCAATGCACTCGGCGTTGTTGGCTTCTTTATGTTCCTTGTTGCGCTGACCTTTGCCCTGCTTGAGACCCCTTATTTTGGCGTTCTCAAGACCGCAGAGCCCGTTCAGCCTTGGCCCGCACCCGAAGGCTATGCCAAAAAGATTGCACGCCGCAGAGGCTTCTGGGGCCCTGTATGGAGCATTCCCTTCTACTTTATCGGCTTTATCATCGGCTTTGTTGGCTCTATGTTCATTGGAATTTGGAACCAAGGCGGCTCCCTTGCAATTGGTATGTGGTCGCTCCTTTGCGGTCTGTTTACCCTTGGTACCATCCGCAAGAGCAAAAAATACACCTTGATCGACCCCTGGACAAGAGGCGCAAAGATTGGCGGCGCAAAAATGTGGCGCTCCATTCTCTTGGCCCTCACGGTTGTTTGCTCGGCATTCCTGCTTGTATTCCTTTCGGACTACTTCTTCTTGACCGACTACAGACTTTGGTGCTTTGCAACCATTCGCGCATTTGATGCCAAGCACATTGCAAAGATCCTTGCCTTCCTGCCCTTCTGGCTCGTTTACTACCTTGCAACCAGCGTATCGGCAAACTGCTACGGCTACGCCGAAAAGGGCAACCGCCGCGGCACTCCCGTGCTCAAGCAAATGTTCCTTGTTTTCATTGGCCCGGCTTTGATGATTGCAATCCAATACGCCAAGTTCTTTATTACAGGCAAGATGGTTCTTGACCCCATCACCGGCATTATGGGCATTTGGCTCTTCCCCATCGTTATCATTCTCCCGCTCTCCGTTCTCATCAGCAACTCCATTTACAAGAGAACGAAGAACCCCTACATTGGCGGTTTGATTATGGCAATTGTAGCTTGTATTCTTACAGTTACCAACACCTTGACCGGCTGATATTCCCATACAAAAACAAAGCGGCAACCCAAACGGGTTGCCGCTTTTTTTGCATAGCGTTTGTTTATTTTACAACTGCGGTTGTATCAATTTTGCACTTGTCGCCAAAGTATTCCTTAAGGACGAGATAGAGCGTGCCGTCTTCATAAAGCTTATAGTTGCCGTCTTGTCCGCCGTATTGGGTCTGCTCGCCAAGCCATGTGAGAATGATATCATCGAAGGATGCTTCGCGAATATCCAATTTGAGATTGTATTCCTCAATGGAGGTGTCCTTATCGTTTTCAAGGAACATCTTGTTAACAACAAGACCCCAGGAATTATCCCACCAACCGACCGAAACAATCTTGTAGCTCCAAATGGTCCAGCCCCAGCCGAGTTCATCATATTGGTGCAAATATTTGTTCCAAGCCTCTTTGTCGGCAATGAAGTTGAATTCACCGACAAACTTGGGAACCTCGTAATCGCTGAACATATACAAGGTGTTCATCAAGGTGTAGAAGAGCTCGTTGGAAACACCCTTGTCGTGGTTCCAGTTGTAGAAGTGGTATTGATAAAGTACATTCTCCCAACCGTACTTTTCGGGAGCGGGGAGCGAGATGGGATACCATACGCCCTCAATGGAAATAACGTGGTGCTGATCGACCTCGCGAATAGCGTCGTAAAGTCTATCCATAACCTCCCATTGCAGCTTGCCGGTGCCTGCCTCGGTGCGCTTGGTGGGCTCGTTGACAAGGTCGTACGCCAAAATGGTAGAGGCAAGATCGGGACGATCGTTTACGTAATGCTTTGCAATGTTTTGCCAAAGCGTGCACATTTCTTGAATGTAGGTTTCATTCTCCCAAAAGTCCATGTCTCTGGTGCCGCAATGCTCGTAGCCGGATTGACCGCCTACCACACCGTGCATATCGATGATGACCTTGAGATCATATTTTTGGGCAAGCTCAAGGAAAAAGTCGAGCTTTTCAAAGGCGTCCTCGCGCATAACAAGCGCATCGTCGGGGCCTTCCATAAAGTTGCGGTAATACATGGGCAAGCGAATGGTGTTAAGACCCGTATCGCGAATGAGCATAAAGTCTCCCTCGGTGCAATAAGAGTAGAAGAAGGCGTTGAGCAGCTCATAAAGCTCTTCTTCGCTAAAGTCGCCTTTTGCAACACGTTCTGCCAAAATAGCATCGAATTCTTCTTGATAGATCTCTTCGTATGCTTCAACAACGCCCTGCTCGTTTACGCTTTGAAAGCTGCCGTCCTCGTTGTAAAGAGCGCCAACCGAGTTTACGGTCATCCAACCCTCGGCGATAAACAGGTTGCCAAAGTTGATGCCCTTAATGTCAAAACGGTCTCCGTTCTCGTCATAAAGACCGCGGCCAACCGCAACAACGGTTCCAAACTCGTTGGGGGTGACCTCTACGTGAGCAGGGATATCGTCAGCACTTTTGCCGGCAACGTAAAGATTGCCCGCAAGCGCAAATCCGCCAACGATTAAGAGAATGCTCGCAAGAGCAATGCCTATGCCAAGCAAAACTTTCTTCCAAACTTTTTTCGGTGTGTTTTTCATACTAACCTCTCAATGTTTTATTTTTTGAGTTGAGCATACTAAAGGGTTTTTAAATAGATGTCGGCCTCTTGCCTGCTTTTGAACACGGTGATGTTTCTATCATTGTATTTTTCAAGCAGCTCATAAATGCCGGGCAGCGTTTTTGTAGGGAATTCTTCAATTTGTTTTTTGAATTCAGGGTCGAATTCGGTTTCGATCCAAGGCATTTCATATCTCTCTTTTCCAACACGAGACATGGCACCCGCGAGACAGACCTCGGTTGGCAGATCGAAAAGAAAGACTGTATCGCACGCCGCTATGCGACGCTCGATCGTTCGGCTGTAATTGCCATCGATGATCCAAGCATCCTCTGCCAAGATTTCTCCAAGACGTGTGTCAAATTCTTCGCGCGGAATATGGGTCTTATCCGGCTTGTGCCAAATGGCGTCAAGATAGTAAAGCGGCAACCCCGTTTTGTCCTTCAGCTTTTCGGCAAAGGTGGTTTTGCCGGAACCCGGACAGCCAATGACGATGACTTTTTTCATTGTGCTCCTCGTTGATTTGGTGGAATAGGCAGCACCGTGTCGGCGCGCTCCGTGATGTTGGTTTTTGAGAAATACAGATCCTCAAGTGGGATCCATTCCTCAAAAAAGCGTTTTGCAAACGCCGGCGAATTGCGCACCAAAATGCGCTCTTTTTGATATGCGGGGTCGATATTTAAATAGATGGAAAAATCGTAATATTTCCCAAACGACGGGTGCATGGAGTACACACCCTCAACAACCGTCAAGGGGTTTGGGGCAAGGGTGACAGGCTCGCCCAAGGACTGCGTTGCACAGTTGAAGGGGCGATAAGAGACCGCCTCGTTTTTGGCAAGCGGCGAAATGACCTCAAGGGCAAACCGCTCGTAATCAATGTTTCCGCCAACCTCCAAAAATCTCTCCTTTGTGCGCTGCTCGGGGCGCAAAAAGAAATCGTCCATATGGATCACATTGCAGGCATAAACCTCTTTGAGAATGTCGGCAAGCGTGCTCTTTCCGCTCGCACTTCCACCCTCAATGGCAACAATTACCGCGCCTTTTGCAAGGCGTTTGTCGATTTGGGTAAACAGCGGCAGAAAGTCTACGTATCGGTTGGCAATTACGCGATAGGCGGGCTTATATGCCGCGCGAAAATCCTCGGAATGATGAATGGCAGGAAAGCCCAATGCACGCCACGTGGCAAGCTTTTCTTCAAACACGTTGGCATCCAACGGCAATGCACCGCTCTTGACCAACGCTTTGACAAGCTCGAGCTTTTCTTCCAAACTCCTTTTTCCGTCCTCTTCCTTTTTAGCGGAAAGGCAGAACAGGCGCGCCAAGGTCTTTGGCGTAAGCCCATCGTTTAGGCAAGAAAGATGCACGCGGCTGTACTCTCCGTCAAGGAGTTCGATAAGGGGAGCCTCGTTTTTTGGGACGGTCTCATATTCGCGCTCAACGTATGCCAATGCCGCCTCTTGATTGGAGACCAAATGCTCACACCCGAACGCGCTTTGAAATAGATATTTGAAAATATCCTCCGCCTGCAGCTGTGGGTAGGCTTTAAAATGCTCCTTTGTGCGCAGGTCGGTCATTTGGCTCTTCTTGGTGTTCTCTTTCATCTTTAAGATTGCGGCGTCATTTTGGCAAGCATTTTGAGCTTTTCGCGAATGGCAATATTTTGCGGGCAAATTCCCTCGCATGCGCCGCACTCAATGCAATCGGTTGCCTTAATTTCAAATGCTCCGAGCTTTTTCTTGGTTTCAAGACGCGATACGTGTGCCAATGCATACTCGTTGTAGGTTGCAAACAGATCTGCAATGGGAACCTGATTGGGGCAAACCTCGGCACAGTATTTGCACTTGGTGCAAGGAATTTGATTGTATTTGCGAATGATCTCACGCGCGCGGTCGGTTGCGGCAAGCTCTTCTTCGTTCAGAGGAACAAACGGATACATGGTTTGAATGTTGGATTGCATCATATCCATGTTGCCCATGCCCGAAAGGACCATAAATACCTCGGGGTAGCTTGCGGCATAGCGCAAAGCGTAGGAAACGGGTGCGGCAGAGCCAACCTTTGCAAACTCTGCAACCGCCTCATCGGGAAGGTTGACAAGCGCACCGCCCTTGACCGGCTCCATAACGATGACCTTTTTACCATGCTTAACGGCTAC
>JAGBSQ010000188.1 GCA_017631775.1 Clostridia bacterium
AAAGCTCAAGGATCTCTTTGTTGTCAGCGAGGTTTACTAGAGGCGCAGCACCGCCAACAAAGGAAGCTTCATTGTATGCTGCCTCACAATCGGCAAGAAGCTCCTCATAGGTGTAGTCAGAGAGAAATTTTGCAAGAATTTTAGCCGCTCTTATGGGGTAAGACTCTTTGCAAAGCGCCTCAACCTCGCTCAAAGCAAGCGAGGGAATGGTTTCGGGCACAAACAAGCCGCCGTCATCGGCAAGTCCTTGCTTAATGATTTGAGCGGCGCTGTAGCTTGCCGCCATTTGACTTCTTGTGCTTTTGTACAACATGATTGTGCCTCCTATAATGGGTAGAATGAGAATTTACAAATGAATTAGAAATGCTTTTTTGCAAAACGGTAGGCGTTTTCAAAAAACAAATCGTTGATAAAATCTTGTGAATATCCGTGTGCCGAAAGATGCTCGGCAAGACGGTAAAGGTAAGAAAGATCGGGAATGTCACACGGCAGATCTGCGCCGTCCATATCGCAACCCAAGGCAAGTGTTTTTTCGGCGTTGCGCGAGAAGAAATATTCAATGTGGTGCAAAATGCTGTCGAGGGTGGCATTTCCGTCCTCTTCAAGGAAGTAGCGGTAGAGATTGATGCCGATAACACCGCCCGAAGCGACAATGGCATCGATTTGCCAGTCCTGCAGGTTGCGGCTCACGGGGCAAACACCAAAGGCATTGGAGTGAGATGCAATAACAGGCTTTTGGCTTGCGGCGGAAAGCTCAAAAATATCCTCGCTCGATTGAGGGGAAGCGTGGGAAATATCAAGGATCATTCCATGCGCGAGCATTTCCTTTGCGGCACGTTTTCCAAAATCGCTCAGACCAACGCTTGTATTGTGCGAGCCGCCTATGCAGGTTTCACCGCTCCACATGGGAATGATGCTTTTGACACCTAAATCGGCAAGCTCTGCCACGCGTTCTATACGGCCGTTGAGCACTCTTGCATCTTCGACCGAGAGGATTAGGGAAGCCTTGTCGGATGCGCGTTGTGGGCAAGCCGAACAAAGCTCTGCCGCTTCGTCCTGCAGGGCAGGATCGTTTTTGAGGTTCTTTGCAATTTGCAAAAGACGTTGATAGCCTTCTTCGTCAGCTAAATTTGGGGAGGTCCAAAGAGCCATCGTTTGTATGTACCGTTCAAAATTTTGAGCTTTTTTGAGGGAGACGGCAAGGGTGTTATCGCCAAACGGTTGATTGGTTTGATACATTGCCCACGCGGTATCAGCGTGCAGATCAAAAAGGGAAAGCTTCATGTTTTTCTCCGTTAATACGCGCCTTTGATATGATTGATCTTGGCGACCTTTGATTTGCCGCTTTTTTCATCCTTTACGAGCCACACCTCAATAACGTCCATTCGAGGCTGCTTTTTGGAGTGGTAGAGCCAAAGGTAATCCTTTGCGGCCTTGCGCGTCAGGCGTTGCTTTTCGCTGCCAACGGCATTGCCGGGAGGCGGTGCTACGTCAAGGGTATCCTTGGTGTAGGTGCGTGCCTTGACCTCAACAAAAGCGACGGTAGAAAGATTTGCGGCGATGATATCGATTTCCATGTGACCGGAACGCCAGTTGCGCTCCTTAACAGTATATCCGTGCAATCGCAAATAGCGCACAGCCATTCGCTCGCCAAAATCTCCTATTTTCTTTGTGTTCTCACTTGCTCGCATCTTTATCTAAAAAACGAATGAATTGCTTGCGGTGAATGGGTGAGGGACCGTAGGTGCGCAAAGCGTCCATATGCTGCTTTGTGCCGTAACCCTTGTGCTTTGCAATGCCGTACTGCGGATACTTGGCATCAAGCTCGATGCAATCACGGTCACGCGCAACCTTGGCAAGAATAGATGCTGCCGCAATGCTGGGGCTTTTTGCATCTCCGCCAATAACGGCGCGAGCAGGGATTTGAAATCCTCTTGCAATGTTGCCGTCAATGAGGGCAAAGTCCGCCTTGACGGAAAGACCGTCGATGGCGCGGCGCATTGCCAAAAGATCGGCTTCAAGAATATTAAGCTCGTCAATCTCCTCAACACTTGCAGATGCAATGCAATATGCAATCGCATTTTCGCAAATGAGGTCAAAGAGCTTGTCGCGCTTTTTGGGAGTAAGCTTTTTGGAGTCATTCAAGCCCTCCAAAACAAGTCCGTCGGGCAGAATGCAAGCCGCGGCAAACACGGGTCCGCAAAGAGGACCGCGGCCGGCTTCGTCAATGCCGCAAACAACAGAGAAGCCTTCTTCGTGCAACTGGTTTTCTATGGTGTAATCAAGCATGAAGCTCCTCCTTGGAGTAACGGTCGAGGGTTACGCGACCGAGCTTGCAGGCGCGAAATTCGTCAAGTAGCATAATGGCGGTTCTTTCGGTGTTGATCTCGCCGCCGCTGATGAGAAATCCGCGTTTTTTACCAATGGTCAAGAAGAGATCGTAATCGGAAAGCTCTTCATACTGAGACATATCGCCAAGCTTATATCTTTCGCTCAACATTTGAGGATAGAGAATTCGCATTCTTTTGCAAAGAACGGTAGCAAGTGCCTCGATATCGAGAATGGAATCCTTAATTGCGCCGGTAAGAGCCAGGTTTTCGCCAACGCGGCGCTCTTCAAATTTGGGCCAAAGAATGCCGGGCATGTCCAAAAGGTCAACGCCAATCTTTGTGGGAACCCATTGCTTGTCTACGGTAACGCCGGGTCTATCTTCAACCTTTGCTTTTTTGTTGCCGCAAATGCGGTTGATGAGAGAGGATTTGCCAACGTTGGGCACGCCCAAAACCATGGCACGAACACGGCGACCCATCATGCCTTTTTCTTCGTAGCGACGAAGCTTGTCGGCAAGAATTTCTTTAATAGCGCCTTCCATTTTGTTCAAACCCTCACCGGTAACACAGTCGGTGAGAATGCACTTGGTGTTTTCGTTGGTATAACGCTTCATCCAAAGCGCGTTTTGGTTGGGGTCAGCCAAAGAGGCCTTGTTGAGAAGGACCAAGGTAGGCTTTCCCTCAGTTAAACGCTTGATTTCGGGATTGCGCGAAGAAAAGGGAATGCGCGCATCGAGAATTTCGATGATGATATCTACATTTTTGAGGTTTTCGGAGATCATACGGCGCGTTTTGGCCATATGACCGGGGAACCATTGTATTTGTTCCGAAGGCATTGAGAGCACCTCGCTTTCAGTCAAATTTTAAGTGGGATCAGTTGAATACGGTAAAGGGAGACACGCGAAGGATCACCTTGCCGAGAACACAGCGCTCATCTACAAACATAATGCTTTCGTCGCGGCTGTCGCGGGAGAAGTTGCGGTTGTCGCCAAGCACAAAAAGCTCTCCTTCGGGAACGGTCACGGTCATGGTGTCGGTAGTGGCATCGTAGTTCCAATCGGGGCGGAAGTACATATACTGATCAACAATTTTGTCAACGTTGTTTTTGAGAACCGCATGTTCGTCCTCATAAAGCACACCGTCAACGGTTATGGTATTGTTTTTAAAGTCGACAACTACGGTTTGTCCACCGGTGGCAATTACGCGCTTAACAAGCATTTTTTCAAGGTTTTCCTCTTTGCCGGTTAGGTGAAAAACGATAATGTCATCTTGCTCGGGTTCGTAAAAAAGGCTGTAGAGCAACAGATTTTCACCGTCATAAAGCGTATTTTCCATAGAGGCGCCGTCAACGCGGCAAATGCGCAAAACAAAGGTGAAAAGCAAGAGCAGGATAGCCAAAGACCATGCAAACATTTCGAGGGCATCGAATAAAAATCCACCGGATTCCTCTTTTTTTGCAGGGGCCTGTTGCAAATTGGGCTCATTGTTCATTGCAAAAATCCTTTCGGTTAATGTTTGGTCAAAAGTTCCATCAGGCGGTAGCCGTCCGCTACGTAAAAGCCTGTGTCGGTTGCCGCATCCTCGGTGAATTGCGCAACTCCGCTGATCTCATTTTGAGAGTCATAAATAAAGAACGGAACGGGGTCGGAGGTGTGTGTGCGCAAGAAGATAGGAGTAGGATGGTCGGGAAGAACCATAATGCGGAAATCGTCGCCAGAGGCTTCGAGGTAAGAAAGCACGGGCGCGAGAATCTCGGCATCGATCTTTTCAATCGAGAGAACCTTATTTTGGGTTTCGGCTCTGTGACCGCACTCATCGGGCGCTTCTACGTGAATGTAAACGTAATCGTAACCGTCGGCAAACGCTTTGATTGCTGCCTCGGCTTTGCCGCGGTAGTTGGTGTGAACGTTGCCGGTAGCTCCCTCAACGTCAATGGACTTCATGCCCGCGCAAATACCAATGCCCTTAATGAGGTCAACGGCAGAGATAACAGCGGCATCAAGTCCCCATTTTTCACGGAAGTTTGGGAGCTGCGGCTTCTTGCCGGGGCTCCAAAGCCATGCCGAGTTTGCAGGTTTGAGGCCACGCGCGCGTCTTGCTTCGTTTACGGGGTGGTGATTGAGGATATCATAGCTTTTGCGCATCAATTCGTAAAATTCCGCACCGCCGTTCTCAGCTTTGGGAAGAAAATCCTTGATTTGCTTGCCAAGGATATCGTGGGGACGCATAAAGGGGTATTTATCGTCGCCGTTCTTCCAAAGCAGGCAGTGGCGGTAGCTGACACCCGTGTAGAAGTGGCGAAGCTCATTGCCAAGCTCAGCCTCAAGAGCCTTAATCAGCTCATCGGCTTCGGGCGTGGTAATCTCGTCAGCGCTGTGGTCGAGAATGATCTTGTCGTCATAGTCACCCTCGTCGGTGAGCGTGACTACGTTGCAGCGATAGGCAGTTTCGTCGGGTTGCATGTCAAGGCCCATACTCATCGCTTCCAGAGGGGAGCGACCTTTGGAGTAAATCTTGGGGTCAAACGAGAGGATTGCCATGTTTGCCGTGTCACTTTCGGGAACCATGCCGTTGGGTACGTTAGAGACTGTACCTACAAGCGACTTTTTGGCAAGCGCGTCCATTGTGGGTTTGTTTGCGGCCTCCATGGGTGTTCTCGAACCGAGTTGTTCTATTTTTACATCCGCCATACCGTCGGGAATTAAAACAAGATATTTCATCGCAAAAAGATCCTTTCGAGAAAAATCACATTCTATTATACCACACAAAATGCAAAAGTGCAATAATTTATATTATATTTTCTCAAAAATATTATATAAAAAACGCGAAAGGCGAGGGAGATTTTCTATTTGTAATTGACAACGTAACGCTTGTGTGCTATAATACCTTATGCAAAAGAACGCGAAAAAAGGGGAAGCATAATGAACGAACAACAACCCATCACGCCCGAAAATAAGCTGCAAAATATTGCAGAGCAAAATAAAAAGATGCGCAAAAAGCTGCTGATTGCTTTGGCAGTAACTGTTGGCGTTGTAGCCATTTTGATAACGGTGCTTCTTATCATAAAAGCAAGTCAAAACAAAGATGAACCCTTCACTTTGCCCGATACTTATTTTTATCCCACGTACCAAGGCGATATTTTTGAGTATGCCGATTATCTTGATAAACGCCCCGACGTTATTTTTTATTGCGAAGACCCCGATGGGCTTGGTCGCACGACCTCAATCGATGCCGATCGCGAAGAAGAATTTACGCCCGAAACTTTGTATTTGCGCGACTTTTTGCTCATTATGATGCGCGCCGATATCGATGCTTATAACAACTGCTTCAACGAAATTTACTACAAAAAGCATAAAGAACAAGAGCAATTCTCGCAACAAATGATTTACGAGGCCGAAATTCGCTTTGCAGGCGAAGAAAAAGCTGCAAACGGCGAAAAAACAACAATCTATTATCTTTTTTACAAGCTTTACGAAAATGACGGCTCTTTGCGCCGCGACGTAGGCAGTGATGCCGTGGTGCCCATGCGCGTTGTTCTGCGCACCACACCCACAGGAGAAATCTCTATTAGCGAGTGGGAAACAACAAGAACAAAATAATTTTAGCCAAGGATAAAGTCACTATGCAACAATTTAAAATGAGCGA
>JAGBSQ010000189.1 GCA_017631775.1 Clostridia bacterium
GATTGATGCGCTCGGGTTGTGTTTTGCTCGAGCCCTATTACAAATTCCGCATCGATATTCCCTCCTCTTTTGTCGGTCGCGCCATGTCGGATTTGCAAATGCGCGCGGCAACCTTTGAGGTGGAAGGTGCCACCGATGAGAGAACCGTTATAGTTGGTCGCGCACCCGTTGCAACGCTGCACGATTATCCGAGTGAGCTCATCTCCTACACGCGCGGCGAGGGGCATATTTCCTGCACGTCTGACGGTTATGAGCCCTGCCACAACCAAGAGGAAGTGGTTGCCGCCGCCAATTATGACCCAACCGCCGACCTTGAAAACACGCCCCACTCGGTATTTTGCGAGCACGGTGCCGGCTTTGTGGTGCCTTGGAACGAGGTGGAAGACCACAAGCATCTTGAGGTCAATATTCCCCCGGAAGAGGCGGCAGCAAATATCCTCCCCGCTCCGCGCAAGCTTGCAAACAAGTATCAGCTCAGCGACGATGAAATTGAAGCCTTGATGCTGCGCTCCTTTGGCCCTATTCGCCGCAAGCAATACGGCGAAAAGCGCGTAAATGCCGCAAAAGAAGAAAAAAAGCGCCCCCACAAAAAGCCAACACCGCAAAAGCACATGGTCATTGTGGATGGATACAACGTCATTTATGCTTGGGAGTCTCTTCGCGAGGTTGCAGAGTTCAGCTTGGAAAAAGCGAGAGAAACACTCATGGATATTTTGAGCAACTACGTCGCCTTTACCAAAACCGAGCTCACCTTGGTGTTTGATGCCTACCTTGTGCCGGACGGTGCAGGCTCCGAGATTACACACGACGGCTACCGCATCGTTTACACAAAAGAGAACCAAACCGCCGATGCCTACATTGAGCGCATGATGCACGAGCTTGGCCCCAACCACAACATTCGCATGGTGTCGGGCGATAAGCTCTTGCAGTTCTCTGCCGTCCATTCGGGCATTTTGCGCGTTACCGCCGCCGAGTTTGAAGCCGAGGTCACCGCCGTAGGCGAAGAAATCGCCGAGTTTATCAAAAAACTTTCGCAAATGCAATAAAGCACAATAAAATGCACCCCGTATGCAAAAAATGCATACGGGGTGTTGTTATTTATCTACGTGTTTACATCTCCTATGCAAACAACCTTACTGTCGACACCTTCGTACCAATAATCGCTCTTGTCTATGGCATTCCATTGTTCAGTCGTTCCCTCATAAATAATATACTCAAGGAACGTACAGCCGGAAAACACGTTACCGTCGATTTGCTGAACGCTAACAGGAATCGTAATACTTGTGATTGCGGAATCCAAAAATGCACTGGCCTCAATGGTAACAACTCCGTTTGGAATAATAATTTCAGTAAGACTTGTGCAGTTGGCAAAGGCGAGAAAAGGAATTGCTTCAAGCTTGGTTGGTAAAGTGATACTTTCCAAGTTTTGACAGTGGCTAAACGCAGATGTTCCTATCGTTGTTACTCCGGACGGTATGACTATATTTGTCAAAAAATAGCAATAGCTAAATGCATCTCGCCCTATGCTTGTAACGCTATCGGGAATCGCAATACTGGCAAGGCTATAGCACCTCTCAAAGGTGTAATCTTTTATAGACGTCAATTGGTTAGAAAGAATAACACTTTCAAGATTTTCGCAATTCGAAAACGCACCTTGACCAAGTTCGGTAACGCTGTTGGGCAGAACGATGCTCTTCAAGGCGGTACAGCCTTCAAATGCGATCTGTGAAATTTTTTGAACACCGTATGGAATTTCAACGGTCTCCAAACTCGTGCAATTCGAAAAAGCGCCTCCGTAAACGGTTTTCAACTCACTTGGTAATACGACCGTTTGCAAGCCGATGCAAGAAGCAAAGGCGGCATACCCTATGCTCTCTACACCGTTCGGCAACACGATTTCGACCAAACCTTCACAGTTTGAAAAGAGGTAATCTGAGACCTTGGTCAATCCTTGCGGAAGAACTGCCGTTTTAAGAGCAGAACAGTTCTGAAAAGCACCGTCCCCTATATTTTGTACACTGTTGGGAATGACCATGTTCTGCAACGAGATGCAATTTCGGAAAGCGTAATCTTCAATACTGATAATACCTTCCGACCAAACGATCTCCGTCAAGGAAGAGCAAAAATCAAAGGCATATGCATCAATTTTGGTAACGGTAGAAGGAATGTTGATACGCGTCAGAGCGCTACAGCTTTGAAAAGCGCCCCACCCGATTGTCTCAATTCCCTCACACAGCGTTATAGCAGTTAAGCTATCCCAACCTTGAACTGCGTATCGGCTGATTGTCTTGGAGGCAGTGACGGTTAGCTCACACAATTGAGAATATTCCTCCTCCAAAAGGTGGGTAAGCTTGCCATCGGTGCCAAAACCGCCCCCTTCCGAGTTCGCGGTATACCCCAAAAAAGGAACTGTCAGGCATTTCAATTTATCGCAACCGTAAAAAATTCCGTGGCCGATGTAAGAAACACTCTCGGGAATGGTGATCTCTTCCAAATAGTGGCACTCCGAAAACGCGCTGCTTTCAATGCGCTCAACACCGTCAGCAATAGACACCTCAGTCAAGCGCCAACAGCCATAAAATGCATAGCTGCCAATCGTCTTTACACTCGACGGAATGTTAACAGAGATAATATCCCGGCATAGATAAAACGCATAAGGACCAATCGACGTCGTTCCCTCCGGAATATCAACATTTACAAGAAGCTCCCCATTGAGATAGATCTTTTTCATTGATAGAGTTCCCATATCCATGTTGGAATAGCCCATATCAATTTGACACCAACGGACAAGATCTGTAATGTGGTAATCTGTTAAATGATAGCACTCGGTGAAAGCATCTCTTCCGATCTGTTCTACACTTGCGGGAATGGCAATGCTTGTCATAGCGGAACACTTTTGAAATGCACTCACTCCAATGCTCTTCAAGCTTTGGGAGAGCGTTACATTTTCTAACTTTTTACATTCTGAAAATACCCCTGCCCCGATGGTAACAACGGAGTTCGGCAGCGTAATATCCGTTAACGCCGAGCATTTGTTAAATGCGTAATCTCCAATGCTTATAAGCGACTGTGAAAAATCAATGTCGGTCAAATTCGTACATCCGCTAAAAGCATTTGCTCCGATATCTGTAACAGAATCGGGAATAACGACCTCGGTAAGTCCCGTGCAACCGCTGAAGGCGTAATCACCAATGGTGATAAGCGTATCGGGCAGGGTAACGGATGTAATATCGGTTTTGTTTTGGAACGCATTGTTTTCTATTTTGGTCACGTGATAGCCGCAGAAGTTAGGCGGAATAATGATATCTGTATCGATACAGTTGCCAATACCCACCACGGTGCAGGTTTTTCCATCAAGATTAACGGCATAGGCAAGACCCAGAGAACCGATTGCGGGGATGACCTCTTCGTCAAGCTTTGCTCCGCAATAATGGCAGAATTGACACATCAAGCCCGGCTCACGCGCATTCGGATCCTCGGCGGTAGGCACTTTGATAACAGGTTCTTTTTCAATAACCCATTCCCCTGCAAAGTGTTGCAAAATAGCCGTATAGCGCGTTTCCTTTTCACCGCAGGTGCAAAGACGGATCTCTTCGCCCTGCTCTGTGCAGGTGGCATTCTTTGCGGTTTCCCATTCTCCAAATGCATGGGTGTGCTCAAAGGGCTGATCCGGTTGCGGCATAAGCAACACACCAATGACAGCTGCCATGATTAAAGCAATGCATGCGGCAAGAGAACCCCATTTGACCCATCTTTGGGCATCGTGCATTCTTTTCCATTCGCCGGGGGCGGCCTCAAGAATGAATTCTGCGTCAATTTGGCGCATAGCTCGAAACAGCTTTTTTCCTCTCATCCTTCAAACCCTTCCTTTGCCAAAAATTCCTTAAGCCTCAATCTTGTGCGGAACATCAGCGTTGCCACGGCATTTTCCTTCATGCCGAACTCTTCGGCAATATCTGCCACGGACGAGGCATACCAATACCGACGGACAAAAATCATGCGCGTCTTTTTTGGTAGCGACCGTATAAAGCGGTTTAACACATCACGCAGGGCAATATCCTCCGCCATATCAATGCTTTCGTCCTCGTCGGCAATGCATTCGTCCAGCTCGTGATAAATCAAAGGGATATTTCCCCCACCGCGCTTTTGGGCGCTTTTTTCTTCGTAACGATTAAGTGCCAGCTGATTGCTGATCATGCCAACGTATGCCTTGAGGGGGTCGGGGCGGTTGGGCGGAACGGTGTTCCATGTTTTGAGATATGTATCGTTTACAATTTCCTCGGCGTCCTCATTGCTGGAAAGAATTTGATAGGCGATATAATGACAGTAACGCCCGTATTTCTTGTCCGTTTCCTCAATTGCAGTTTCGGAGCGCTCCCAATACAGATCCACAATTTGCTTATCTTCCATAATTCATCTCCTTTGGTTTTGCTTGGGTAACTTGACCTCAATCATATAAACAGAAAAGAAGAATGGTTTATTACACATTTTTCTAATAATTTTAATATATTATAGCATGTCTTTGTTTTTTTGTAAAGACATGCCATGCCAAAAAGCCACCCCGTATGCAAAAAACGCATACGGGGTGTTGTTTTTTAGTCTTCGGTTCTTCTTGCGAAGAATACAAGATTGATAGGATCCAAGCACCATCGGTCTTCCTTTTGGACATTTTCCCATTCGAGGCGTGTTCCGTCGTAAATAATCTCCTCCAAGGTATAACCGGAATACAGTGCATATTCCCCAATATATTTCAACCCATTGGGGAGCGTGATGCGCTTGAGCGCGTTTGCAACCTGACATGCGCTATCGGCAATGCCAACGGTATTCTCGCGCAAAACGACCTCTGTGACGTTTTTCTCACACTTTACCACCCATTTATCTACGTAGTGCACGCCGTTTTCCACTTGAATGAGTTTTTCGCAACCGGCAAATGCATGGGCGCCAAGGCGCTTTATGCTCGCGGGAATTTTAACACCTGTCAATTCAACACAATCGCAAAAAGCATACACGCCAATGCTCTGGAGTCCCTCGGGGAGTACAACGCTTTTCAATTTGTTGCATTCCTCAAACGCGTAATCGCCAATAGAGGTAACGCCTGCAGGAACAACAACCTGCTCAAGTCCCGATTTTTGGAAGGAACAGGATCCGATTTTGGTCAGGCTACTCGGGAGCTTTGCAATTGCTAGCCTTGTACAATACGAGAACGTGTAGCTTTCGATAACGGTAATTCCCTCGGGAATATCGATGCTGCGCAGCTTTTCGCACTCGTAGAACGCGTACTTTCCTATACTTTGAACCGTTTTGGGAATTTCGATGGTTTGCATAGCGCACTCCTTAAGAGCATACTCCCCAATTGAGAGCAGTCCTTCGGGAAGAGTGATTTTGGAAAGCGACCAACAACCGTTAAAGAGGTCTTTTTCCAATACAGTTACGCCGTTTGGAATAACGATTTCTTTGATGCGGTAGCAAGCGCGGAAGGCGCCCTCACCGATCTTTTGCACGGTAGAAGGAATTGTGATATTCTCCAAGGTGGTGCAACTTGCAAATGCGCGATCGCCGATTTCCAGCAATCCCTCAAAGAGCTCAACCGTTAGCAAAATGTTGCAGCCAAAAAAGGCCTCTTTGCCAATTACGGTAACCGTTTCGGGCAGGGTGACGCTCTTGATGTTGTCGCACTCCTTGAACGCCCCCTCCATAATGGCGGTGACGTGATAACCGCAGAAGTTTTCGGGAATGATGATCTCGGTATCGGTGCAGTTTCCTATACCTGCTACCGAAAAAGTCTTGCAATCTGCATTCATTGCGTATGCAAGTCCCAATGAACCCGTTGCCGGAATGACCTCCTCATCGAGCTTGGCACCACAACGCTCACAAAATTGAGCCTTTAGGCCGGGCTCACGCTCGTTGGGGTCCTCGGGGGTGGGCAATTTAATGGTTGGTTCCTTTTCAACCACCCATTCCCCTGCAAAGTGCGGCAGAATTGCCGTAAAGCGGGATTCGGCTTCACCGCAAGAACAAAGGCGAACTTCTTCTCCCTGCTCTGTGCAGGAAGCATCCTTTACGGTCTCCCACGCTCCAAACACGTGCGTGTGTCGGAAAGCTCCACGGTACCACAAACCCAATAGAACACCTACCACAAGACCAAGGCAGGCGGCAAGAGCCCCCCATTTTACCCAAGCATAGGAGGTTTTTGCCTTTTCGGCAGGAGCCGCATCCAGAACCAGGCGCGGATCGATATTGCGCATTGCTTGAAAGATCTTTTTGCCGTTCATTCTGCAAAGCCCTCCTTTTTCAAAAATTCTTTGAGCTTTAGCCTTACTCGAAACATCAGCATTGCCACAGCGCTCTCCTTCATGCCGTAATCCTTTGCAATATCTGCCACAGAGGA